>JAJYYT010000409.1 GCA_021800645.1 Actinomycetes bacterium | reverse complement strand
GGGCGACCGAGCGCCGTCTCGGGCAGCGTCCTCTACGCGAGCGACGCCACGACCCCTCTCACCTCGCCGGCCGTGGCGCACGGTTGGGTGTTCGCCGGCGCGGCGGGTTTCGCTCTCTAGGCAGGGTCCGCGCAGAGCCGTCACCCGGAGACGAGCCTCCGCCCAGTTCCCGCAGCGCCGCCAACTCGGTCGGCGATGGCGGTGAGGTCGACAGGACCTCGGGGACCGAGCGCAGATCCCATCCCGTTGCCTCCCTCGCCTGCTCGAGGGTGACTCCCGGATGCAGGTGCGTCATCTCGAGCTCGAGGCTCTCCCGGTTCGGCCGGAGCAGTCCGAGATCGCTTATCACGAGCGTCGGGCCGCCACCGCGGAGCCCGAGCCTCTCGCGGTCGCCGTTGCCGCGGCCGTGGCCCACCGAGGTCACGAAGTCGAGCTCGCGCACAAACGAACGAAGGCTCTGGCGCATGACGATGATCACCTCCCTGCACGAGGCGGCGATCTCCGGCGCTCCGCCCGCACCGGGCAGCCTCACCGACGGGTTGTCGTAGGGTCCGATGACCGTCGAGTTGAGGTTGGCGAAGCGGTCCATCTGCGCCGCGCCGAGGAACCCGACGTCGATGCGGCCCCCCTGCAGCCAGTAGTTGAAGATCTCGGGAACCGAGACCACCGAATCGGCTGTCTCCGCCAGCTCGCCGTCCCCGATCGAAAGCGGCAGGCGGTTGGGTTTCGCGCCGATGGTGCCGGATTCGTAGACGAGCACGATGTCGCCGACGTGCGTCCGCCGGGCGAGGTTGGCGGCGACCGAGGGGAGGCGAGCATGGCGTTCGCATGTCGCATGAGAGTCCGCATGTCGCACGGCATGGCGCCGACGGTGAACCCCAGAGGACTGCACGGCCATCTCGGAGATCTTCTCATTGTGGGCAGCTCCACGTGCGATCTCGGCGGCTTGGCTCTTGAGCGACGCGGCCATGGGAGCGGAGGGCCTCCCATGACGGAATTGACAAGTCAACCCGAGCAGGCAGTGCGGCTTGATCCGCCCTACGACTATCCCGGGTACCGCTCCACCGCCTTGCGGGCGCCGAAGAGGCCCTTGATCGCCATGGCCGGGCAAGGCTTCGCCGAGGTGCTCTCGGCAGAAGTCGAGCGCTACGGCGAGCGCCTCTCAGGCTTCGACCTCTCTTCGGCGCTCGACCCGAGGGCCTATATCGGCTTCGCCGGCGACTTCGTCGACGCCGTGGTCGCGCGCATCCGTGGGTGGGCGACGGCGAGGGGATCCTCTTCGGGTTCTTGAGGACTGGTCAAGCGTCCCTCCGTGCCATCCGGAAAGCGCCGACCGCCGACCAGACGACCATCCACCCCACGATCACCGCCACCATCGCCCAGGTGGGCATCGGTGGTATCGAGAGGGCGCCGCGCCCGCCGAAGAGGGCGGCGCGCGGGCCTCCGCCGCCGTTCGCCGAGCCGAGCGCGATCGGCCGTAACTGGTCCATCGCCAGGCCGACGACGAGTCGCTGCCCGTTGATGAAGTAGGGGATGACGTTCGCCGCGAGGATCGGCGTCACGATCAGCTGGAGGGCGATGAGCGAGATCGTGGAAACGGTGCGCTGCCCCGTGAGGGAGCCGAGGCCGAGGCCGGCGAGGAAGCCGATGGCGACCTCCAGCTCGAGCCACGCCCCGATCTTCGCCATCTCGTTGACCGCAGGGTTCGACTGGGTCACCTCGGCGAGGGTGTAGGTGCTGTAGATCGTGCCGATGTGCTTTCTCACCTCGGCTCGCGCCTTGCGCACGGCCGCCGGTTGTTCGGCGGGCGAGGAAGGTCCGAGCTTCGCGACGGCACCGCTGCCGCCACCCGACGCGAGGAGGGGCAGGCCGGCCAGCTGGGTCGCCTGGTTCGGATGGGTGAGGAGCCAGCTCTCGAGCTGGCCCTCGCTGAGCCGCATCGGGACGCTCACGCCGTTCATCCGCGCCGCTGTCGGCTCGGGCAGTCCGGCGAAGCTCGTCACGAGGCACACCACGGCGAAGCCCGCCCCGGCGAGCGGCACCAGTATCGACAACCCGGCGGGGATCCGCGCGAGGTAGAGGGCGACCCGGTTGCGACCGGTGACCACGAGCTGGCGGAAGACGCCCTCACTCAAGTCCGTCGCGCCCGCCGTCGCTCCGACTGTCGCAGCGATGATGAAACCGAACTCCGCCATGGCGTTGGTGAGGCCGGAGAAGAGGCCCGGCGAGCCGGCTGGGCCGAAGCTCGAAGGGTCGACCGCATGGAGGAGCAGCCTGATGCCGAGCACGAGAACCGGGAAGCCCACGGTGAGGAGGACGACGGTGATCATGAGCCCGGTCCGCTTGCGCAGCTCGAGGAGCTTCGTCGAGACGAGGTCCGGTGTCGGTAGCAGGGCTGAGAGGCCTCGCCCTGCGCCAGGGGGCGACCCGTCGGCTCCGAGGGGAGGTCGCGGCGCGGATGCCTCGGCGCCGGTCACTGCGAGCTCGCTCACGGCGTTCTCCCGAGGCGGCTCGTGACGGAGAGGAACCAGTTTTCGAGCGATGCCCTTGCCTCCTCCAATCGGTAGACGGAGATCTCGCGAGAGACGAGCAGGCGGTTGATCGCGGCGATCTCCTCGCGCGTCGCGCCGGAGCGAAGGGTGACGCCGACGACATCGCCGTTGACCGTGACGCTGTCGGCGAGATGCGCCTCCTCGAGCAGTCGGACGGCTGCGCCGGGATCGGAGCACTCGACGCGCACGGCCGCGGCTCCGGCTTCGCGCAGGAGCTGGTCGATCGACCCTTGCCGCACGATCCGGCCGCGGTCGACGATCGCCACGGCGTCGCACGTCCGCTCCACCTCGTCGAGGAGGTGCGAGGAGAGCATCACGGTCCGGCCCTCCTCGACGAGGTTGTCGATCATCGCCCGCATCTCGCTCATGCCGGCCGGGTCGAGGCCGTTCATCGGCTCGTCGAGTATGAGCAGCTGCGGATCGCCGAGAAGGCAGGAGGCGACGCCGAGGCGCTGCCGCCTGCCCATCGA
>JAJYYT010000408.1 GCA_021800645.1 Actinomycetes bacterium | reverse complement strand
CGACGAGGACGACGTGCGGGACGTCCCCGCGGTCACGGCTACCAGAGGGCGTGTAGGTCGCCCGCACGAGCCGGGGCGGCTCCCCAGAGCCGCGGGCTACTGCGAGGAGCCCGCCGAGCCGCTCGGCGGCGATCCGGTCCTCGTCCCACACCTCGACCGACGTGCCGTCGAGACCGGACAGGCGCTCGCGCACCCGTTCGGCGAGGTCGCGCGGGGTCATGTCGCTCGCAGGCGTGTTGACGAGATCACGCGCGAACGCAGTCGCGCGGGCCGTCGCCGCGCCGTGCCGCAGCCCGGACGCCCAGTCGCCGCGCCCGACCACGACGAGCCGGCCGACGCAGCCTGGCTTGGGGGCGGACCGGTACGCGTCGAAGCGGTACGAAGCGAGCGACGCGCCCTCGGCGATCGCCGCAGCGACCGACGCGAGGTCGCCGCCGGGCGGCTCGTCTGGCACGAGCAGTGCCGCCGCGCCCCGAGCCTCGCCCGCCGCCCGGACCAGCGCCGCTGCAGCCAGGCGCCAGCGATCCAGATCCGCGCCCACGAGCGTCCCGAGGCCCAGAAGCACGACCGACGGAGGCCCGGACGCCGCCCGCAGCACGAGGGACGTCCCCTTCCCCGCCGAGAAGCCCTGCTCTTGAAGCCATTGCTCCACGGGGGAGTCGGGGAGCAGCCCGCGGACAGCCTCTCCCGATGCCCCGTGTACCGCGTCGGGCGGGACGATCCAGCCGAACGGCGAATGGCCCTCCCCCTCCTCCGCTGCGGTCCCGGCCAGGACAGGGACCCCGACGGCTACGACGCCGTCGGGGACCGAGGCAGCAGCCTCGACTTCCAGCATCAGCGCACCTCCTCCACCCGGCCGGGCTCCCCGCCCAGCCGCACGTCGCGACAAGAGAGGCTCCGGGACGCGACCGACGGCATCACCCCGCCCGACGCCGGCGCGGCCGTTCCCGGGCCGCGAGGTGGACCTCGCCCTCCTGCCAGCGTGCCATCGTCCAGAGCAAGTCCGACAATCGGTTCAGGTAGGGGCCGACGTGCGATGGCTCGCCTTCCCCCGCCCCGGCCCCATCGGCACCCCCGTGGAGCGGCGGCATGGACGCCAGGACCCGTTCCGCCCGCCGAACGACCGTGCGAGCGACGTCGAGGGCCGCAGAGGCTCGGTTTGCTCCCGGGACGACGAACTCGGTGGGCATCGAGAACCGCTCGCTCAGGCGGTCGATCCACTCCTCGAGCCGCAGGATCATCGGCTCGGTGACCAGGCTCTTCCCGGGGACGAGCCTCCTGCGGTTGGCGGGGGCGGTCGCCACCTCGGCCATCAGCACGTACAGCTCCCGTTCGAGCGTGACCAGGAGCTCGTCGAGCTCGGAGCCCGGCACCGACTCCGCGCGCGCCGCGCCGAGCGCAGCCTGCGCCTCGTCGACGGCACCGTTCAGCTCGATACGAGGGCTCGCCTTCTCCACTCTCCCGCCGTAGAGGAGCCCGGTCGTCCCGTCGTCGCCCCTGCGCGTGTAGATGCGCACCAGGGGAATGGTACTGGGGGACGAGCGAATAGCCTCTGGCGGCAGATGGCATCGACTCCCCTCGGCCGCCTCGATCCCGCGCGATCGGATTACCTCAGCGCCCTCAGAGAGCGCGTGGTGATCTTCGATGGCGCGACCGGCACGAACCTCCAGCTCCAGGATCTCGGCGCGGACGAGTTCGGCAGCGCGAAGCTCGAGGGCTGCAACGAGGTGCTCGTGGTGAACTACCCCTCCGCCGTCGAGCGTCTGCATCGTTCCTTCCTCGACGTCGGCGTCGAAGTGGTGGAGACGGACACGTTCGGCGCGTTCTCCGTCGTCCTCGACGAGTACGGGCTCGGCGACCAGGTCCGAGAGATCAACGTCACCGCGGCGCGGATCGCCCGTAGGGTTGCCGACGAGTACGCGCGCCCCGGCAGCCCGCGGTGGGTCGCAGGGAGCATGGGGCCCGGGACGAAGTTCCCGACGCTCGGGCAGATCTCCTACTCCGAGCTTCGCACCGCCTACGAGGCGCAGGCTGCAGGACTGCTCGAGGGAGGGGTCGACCTTCTCCTCGTCGAGACCGTCTTCGACCTCCTCTCGGCCAAGGCTGCGATCAACGGCGCCCGGCGGGCGATGGCCGCTGCGGGGCGCCAGGTGCCGCTCCAGGTCCAGGTGACGATCGAGCTGACCGGAAGGATGCTCCCGGGCACGGAGATCGCCGCGGCCCTCACGACTCTCGACGCGATGCAGGTCGACGTCGTCGGCCTGAACTGCGCCACCGGTCCGGCGGAGATGGACGAAGCCATGCGCTACCTCGCTGCGCACTCCCGAGTGCCCGTCTCGGTCCTCCCCAACGCGGGGTTGCCCTCGGTGGTCGAAGGCCGGATGCACTACGACCTCACGCCCGAAGAGCTGGCCACACACCTCCACCGCTTCGTGTCCGAGTACGGGGTGACTGCAGTCGGAGGATGCTGCGGTACGACGCCCGACCACCTTCGCGCGGTCGTCGAGGCGCTCCGCCCGGTGGCGCCCGCGCGCCGCCACCCACTCCACGAACCTGCCGCCGCATCCATCTACAGCTCGGTTCCGCTGACGCAGGAGACGTCCTTCCTCGTCGTGGGAGAGCGCACGAACGCCAATGGCTCCAAGCGCTTCCGCGAAGCGATGCTCGCAGGCGACTGGGAGACGTGCGTCGCCATGGCGCGCGACCAGATCGCCGAAGGCGCACATGTCATCGACGTCTGCGTCGACTACACCGGTGCCGACGGCGTGGCCGACATGACCGAGGTCGCGAGCCGGCTCGCCACCCAGTCGAGCGTGCCGCTCATGATCGACTCGACCGAAGCGCCAGTCGCCGAGGCAGCCCTCCGATGGTTGGGCGGTCGCCCCATCTTGAACTCCGTCAACCTCGAGGAGGGCGACGGCGAGGGCACCAGGCTCGACCGGTTCCTCCGCCTCGCTCGCGAGTACGGGGCGGCGGTGGTGTGCACCTGCATCGACGAGGAGGGGCAGGCTCGCACCGCAGAA
>JAJYYT010000407.1 GCA_021800645.1 Actinomycetes bacterium | reverse complement strand
AGGCCGGCCTCCCGCAGGCGCGCCTGCCAGCGCTCGGCCTCGCCGCCCTCCTCCTCGCCGAGCTCGCGCTGGATGGCGCGCAGCTGCTCCCGCAGGTGGTAGCGGCGCTGCTCCTCCTGCATCTGGCGCACCGCGCGCCGGGCGATGTCCGGGTCGGGCGCCGGCCGGGGCAGCCGCGGCACGACCAGGCGGTGCACGAGCGGCAGGCGGGCCGGCGGGTCGAGGCACTCGAGCAGGGCCAGGCGCTCCTCCCGCCCGCGCAGCAGCCGGCCGCGGTAGATGCTGTCACCGGTCCCGTCGTCGAAAGACCGTTCCGTCACGAGCGTCTCGCCGGCCGGATCCCAGATGACGAGGTCCGCGTCCGACCCGGGGGCGAGGGCGCCTTTGCGCGGGTACAGACCGAAGATGCGGGCCGGTGCCGCGGCCGAGACCTCGACGAGCCGCTCGAGAGGAAGTGACCTCGCCAGTCCCTCCGAAAGAAGCACCGGCAGTCGTGCGCCAACTCCGGCGAGCCCGTAGTAAAGCCGGCGATCGGGCTCACTCAGCTCCCGCGGCAGCGGTGTGGGCCTTTGGGAGTGGTCGGAGCCGACCGTGTCGATCGTCCCGTCGGAAAGGGCTTCCCAGAGCGCCTCTACGTCATCGGGCGACCGGAGCGGCGGAGCGACCAGGTAGCGGTCCGCAGCCGGGCCGTCGTACACGCCGTCGTCGAAGACGAGGTGGTGGAGGCAGACCTCTGCGAGGAAGCGAGCCGGCCGGGGAGAGCGGGGAGAACCGTGAGAGTCGCGCGGCTCTCGACGCCGCGCCAGCCTCACCTGCTCTACGGCCCGCCTCGAGGACAGGTGCACGAGGTAACAGGTCGCCCTGGTGAGCGAGGCGGCCGCGAGGCTCTGGGCGACCGCCTCCTCTTCTGTCTCGGCCGGCCTTGTCTCGACGAAGGGCCGGACTCCCGTCTGCCTCCGCGAAACGGCGTCCTCGACGAGAGCCTCGATCATGGCCCCGTTCTCGCAGTGGACCTGAACCGTGAGATCCGTCTCGGTCGCCAGGCGCATCAGCTCCACGAGGCGCTTTGTGGAGCACTCGATCCCGAGTTCGCGGTAGGAGAGGAAGAGTTTGAAGGCGGCGGCGCCCCCCTGCCTGAAGGCGCGCAGGTCGCCGCCGGCGATGTGCTCGGGGTCGAAGACCATGGCGTGCAGTCCGACGTCGACGAAGGCGCCGCTCTCGAGCTCGGCGACGCGCCGCCGGAAACCGTCGAGGTCGCTCTCGCCGCTCGCAGGGTTGGTGTACGAGAGCACCGTTGTGGTGCCCCCGCTGAGCGCCGCCCGCGTGGCGGCGCGAAAGTCGTCCATGAGGTGGCAGTGCGGGTCGACTCCCCCCGGCAGCACGAAGCAGCCGGCCGCGTCGATGACCTCGCCGACCCGTCGAGCGCCCTTCGCGACTTCCGCCAGCCTCGACCCGTCGATAACGACGTCGGCCTCGACGGCGCCGTCGGGCGTGACGACGGTGCCGCCGACGATGGTGGTCATCGCGGCGGCCGTGAAGGCAGGCACGGGGTCACGAGCCAGCCGGGCGATGCGGAACCGATGGACCTGCCTCCTCTCCGGAGCCACCCCCGGCCGGCCGAGAACCGGCCGTGGTCGACGACATACGGTATCGGGCAGGCTCGTCCGAAGGAGGAGGCAGGTTTGGGCGATCAGGAAATCACCGGCCCCCGCCGCGACTTCGGTGGCTACGGCCGTCACATTCCGAATGTCCGCTGGCCCGGCGGCGTAGGTCTCGTCGTGAACATCGTGATCAATTACGAGGCGGGGGCGGAGTACTCGCTCCTGGACGGCGACGGTCGCAACGACACCTGGGGCGAGAGCTCGTATGAGGTCGAGCCGGGTCGGCGCGACATCGGGACCGAGACCCACTTCGAGTTCGGCAGCCGGGCGGGCATATGGCGGCTGGCCCGCCTCTTCGACGACAACCACGTGCCTGTCTCCGTCGGCGCCTGCGCCCTCGCCCTCGAGCGAAACCCAGCCGTCGCCGACTGGATCTCATCGGCCGGCCACGACGTCATCGGTCACGGCTGGCGATGGACCGAACCCTCCCTCATGACCCGTGAGGAGGAGCGGGACGACCTGCATCGCGCTCTCGAGTCCATCACCCGGCTCACCGGCGAGCGACCCCTTGGATGGTACGGCCGCTCGTTCCCGAGCGTGCACACCCGGGAGCTGCTCGTCGAAGAGGGCGGGTTCCTCTACGACTCGGACGCCTGCAACGACGAGCTGCCCTACTTCGTCGAGGTGCACGGCAAAAGCTTCCTCGTCCTCCCCTACTCGAAGGTCTACAACGACGTCCGCTACCTGATGAACCCGGCCTACTCGAGCCCGCGCGACTTCTTCGAGACCCTCCGGTCCGGCGTCGACTTCCTCTGCGAGGAGACGGCTGCCGGCTACGGAGCCCGGATGATGACTGTCGGTCTGCACGAGCGATGGAGCGGGCAAGCCGCCCGCGCGAGCGCCGTACGCGACTTCGTCGAGTACGTGAAGGACCGCGCGGACGTCGCGCTCATGCGCCGGGTGGACATCGCCAACTGGTGGCTCGAGCACCACGGTGAATGGGAGACGCCCGGAGAGCCGGCGGAGCGCTCGCCCCGCGGTTGAGGTGACGCCCCGTCCCGGCTCGACCGAGAGTCGAGCCGGACGGGCGAGACATGAGCGAGCGGGCTGCATTGTACGGCCCGGAACCGGGGCCTATGATCCCGTCTAGTGGCTCGGTGACGGTTGCGTACCCGGCCAGGACGAGCCCGTCGCGCGGAGTACGACGGGACATCGGAAGGGGGAAGCGCGGTTATGGGACCGAGCGAGGGTCAGGCCAGCATCAACCACGAACGACTGGACGTCCTCCGTTGTGGCCGCGGACCGATTCCAGAGCACGTGATCGACGAATTCGTCGGGGGGCGCATCTCGCGCCGGGACTTCATAAGGCGCGGGACGATGGTAGGGCTCTCCCTGCCGCTCCTCGGGGCGATCCTCGAAGCGTG
>JAJYYT010000406.1 GCA_021800645.1 Actinomycetes bacterium | reverse complement strand
TCTCGTCCGTGGTCTCGTCCGTGGTCTCGTCCGTGGTCTCGTCCGTGGTCTCGTCCGTGGTCTTTTTCGTGCGCTTGGCGAGTTTCTGAAGGGCTTCCACGACGGCGCGCCGCACCTCGCTTCGCGCCGCCACGTCCATGCTCCTCCATGCGGGCTCCACCCAGTCGAGAACGGTCTCGAGCTCCGCTTTTCGCTGCTCCCCTGACCGCACCCTCGCCCTGGCGGCGACGAGAATGAGCGTCTCGAGCGCGCCAAGGCCAGCGACTTCGGCGAGCGGCACAAGCACGTATGTCCCATTCTCCCCCGTGGCAGCCTTTGCCAGCATCGGCCACGGTGCGACGACGGTCTCGGACTTCGCGCCGAGGCGCCCTCCCCGCTTGCGGCCTCCCCACGCGAGCAGGGAGGTAGTGCCATGGAAGTCGCCCGTGTCGAACGTGACGCTGACCCTTGCGAGCCGGTCGAGCCGGTCAGCGAGCCGCTGGTAGTCGCGACCGCCGAGCCGTCCGACGAGCCCGGCCCGCCGCGCGATCTCCCCCAACGTGGCGCGCGTGGCGCGAGTCCTCTCCTTGGCGAAGCCTCCATCGCCCTCGCAAGGCACGACCGCGTGGCGCTCCGCGACCAAGTCGAGGACCGCGAGCAGGACTTTCAGGTCGGTCGCGTCGGGCTGGTGCGGGGCAACGAACCGCACCGTCGTCTCGCCGTCCACCACGCTGACGTCGACAGCGCGGCGCTCCCCTCGCGGCCCTCGGCGCCCAAAGAGTGCCGCAACCGCGTGTGCCCGCTCGAGGTGGACACGCCGCTCGGTCACGAGCTGCCCCCCCCTGGCCCACTTCCGTGTCTTCCCTGTCACTGTCACCGGCTTGCGGTCGTTCATTGCTCATCCTCCTCGTCCATCCACGCGGCCAGGCCGCTGCTCTTCTTCCCCTTCCCATTGCCCCCGTCCCGCGACGCGCTCGACGCGCCACGCGACGCGCTTGACGCGTCCAGCGCTTCGGGCAGGGGCGCCGGCTCGAGCACACCGCTCGTCGGCTCATCGAGCGACCGGCGGAACGTGATGTCGGGCAGAGGGGCAGAGTGGCTGGTCTTGGGCAAAGACAACCTCACCCACCTGCGCCGCTCGACCTCATCGAGCCCACGCGCCGCCGCCTCGTCGGGGTCCAACGCGGCGCTGAGAGTCGCCACCCAGCGCTGCCCGTCGACCAGCGCGGTGTGCCCGCGTGCGGCGGTCTGTCCTACCTCGCGGGAGAGGATCGCCGCTTGTGACGAGTGGTGGACGAGCAGCACCGCAGCACCCGTCCCCGCGGCAACCCCCCGCACCACCTCGACGAGCGCCGCGGCCCCCGCCGCGTCGAGCTCGGCGCTCGGCGCGAACGAGGCGATCGGGTCGAGGACGATGAGCCTGAGCCCCTCGTCCCCCAGCTCATCGACCACCTGTGCGGCGAAGTCCCCGGGGCGTGCCGCGCCATAGATCACCTCCGTGAGGTGGTCCTGCGGGGTATGCGCGGTGAGGAGATTGTGCCTGAGAAGGTCGAGCTCCCGGCGCCCGAGGTCCTCCCGGTGGCGCTGGCCAATCGCGTGAAGCCGCCGGGCGAGATGGTGTTCTCGCTCTTCCGCGGAAAAGTAGGCCACCCGCTGAGGCCCGGGTGGAACCCACGCCAGATCCTTCACCCCCACCCGGGGGTCCTTCGGCGCCGGCCACGGCCACGACCACCCGAGCGCGAGCCCCACCGCGATCTCCAACACGAGCCAGCTCTTTCCTGAGCCACCGGCACCTGCGAGCAGCCCTGTGTCCCCGACCTCCAGCCCGGGGAGCACGAAATCGCGCGGTGGTGGGGTCGCCTGCAACAGCTCGTCTGACGGGCTGTTCCACCGCTGGGCGAGCGGCACGCGGTGCGGTGTCTCGCCCCACGCCTTCCCAATCGTCTCTTCCGGCTCCGCGGTCGCCCTCTTGACGAACGCCTCGATCTGCTCGTGAAACTCCGCTGAAAACTCCACGTCATGCCTCTCTTTCACGCAAGGCCCGCCACGTGGCAGGCCGACTTGATGGTTCGGTCGATCTCGACTTCCCCGAGCCCCGCGCCCCGCGCCGCAACGCGCAGCGCGTCGAGCTCGCCGCGGGGGTCGGTCCTCCGGCGGACCGCCTCGCCGGCGACGGCGCTCGCGGCGCGAAACAGCAAGTCATTGCGGGTTCCCTGCGCTGCCCTGGCCACCTCGGGAAGCCAGCGGTCGGCGGCGCGCCCCTGCCCCCACCCCTCGCGGGAGGGGAAGGAAGGCCGGGCGGGGGCTGGCGGCGGTGCCAACCCCCGGAGCAGCCAGCCCGGCGCTGCGGGGAGACTGGCGAGGTCCTGGGGCGGGTCTGTCACCCAGCGGTAGGTGCCCACGTCGGTCACGGACGGCGGCACCACGACCTGGCCCCCGTCCCCGCGCAAGTCGAGGCCAGGGAGGAATCGCACGCCGGTGGGGGCACCCCCCACCGGGACCCGCAGCCAGTGGTGCGCGCCCCCACTGGCAGTCTCTGCGATTGGCCCCACGGGCAAGTGGAGCCCCCGCGCGGCCAGCGCTGCCAGCGTGTCGAAGCCGCTCGGGGTGCCCCCCTCGCCCTTCGGCATGTCAACGTCCAGCACGAGCAGCCCCGCGCCCGTCGCAACCCCGATGTTGGCCCGGGGCCATTCCGCCCACCACGCCCCAACCTGGTCCACGTCAGAGCTGGCCCGGTGCGGCCAGTCCTTGAGCACCGGCACCTTGCCCCGCACGGGATGCACCCGCCAACCCCGTGCCGCGTAACGCAGCGCCGCCTCGCCCAGCGCGGAGAGCCTGGCGCGTTGCGTCACCGCGCTCACGCCCCCACCTCCTCGCGCTCGAAGAGCTGGCCCTGCGACCACGCACTCGCAGCGGCGAGCTCAGCGATCAATGTCGCAACGTCTCCCCGCGTCGCGTCGCCCCGCGGCACGAGCCCTACGGTGCGTGCGAGTTCGCTGGCCCCTGCCCTTGACGCGGCGCGCCTGCCGCGGTTCGCGCCGAGCGGAGC
>JAJYYT010000405.1 GCA_021800645.1 Actinomycetes bacterium | reverse complement strand
TGCTGTCGGTCAGAGCCCTGCTCGGTCCGGAGCTGGGCGGGACGCGGGTCGTGGTGGTGAACGGGCGGGTGGTCCGGGCACTCTCCTCGACATTCGGGTCGACTCCCGGCGGAGCGCGCCTCGAGACGCTTGACGAGGCAGTGCGCCGGGCCGACGGGCGCCTGGAGCAGTCCTGGCTGTGGCGTGGCGGCGGCTACCCCCATGCGCTTCGCGCCCTCAACGACGCGGCGGCGCTCGACAGCCTGATCGTCGGTCTTCCCCCAGGGTCCGTCGTCGCCGACCCGATCGAGATCGTCTTCGTGTCCGCGCCCGCAGGCACCCCGAGGTGGTCGCATCCCCGCGTCGTCGTGCTGGCAGGGGAGGGCGCGCGGGCCACGTTGGTCGAGACCTACGTGGCAGTCGGAGGTCCGTCGGTCACCAATGCGCTCACCCAGGTGCGCCTCGACGCGGGCGCCGTCGTGGAGCACTACGTGCTTCAGGACGAGCGGCTCGACGGCTTCCACTTCTCCGCTCTCGAAGCCCGGCTCGGGCATCGCAGCCGGCTGTCGTCCCGGCTGCTTGCGATCGGGGGCAGGATCGGCCGTCACGAAGTGGACGTCGTCCTTTCCGGCGACGAGGCAGACCTCGCCGCGGACGGGCTGTTCCTCACCGGCTCGGGCCAGCTCCACGACAACCCTGTCCTCGTGGACCACGCGGCGACGGGCTGCACGAGCCGCCAGCTCTACAAAGGCGTCGTGTCAGGCGACGGGAAAGGGGTGTTCAACGGCCACATCGTGGTTCGCCCAGGGGCTGACGGGACGGATGCCGCGCAGGTGAACAAGAACCTGCTGCTCTCCGAACGCGCCGAGGTGGACACCCGCCCTCGCCTCGAGATCAACGCCTGCGACGTCGCCTGCACCCATGGGGCAGCCGTTGGCCAGCTCGATCCAGACGCGTTGTTCTACCTCCGATCACGCGGCATCGAAGCACCCGAGGCACGGGCGGTCCTCGTCTCGGGTTTCGCTCGAGAGGTTCTCGACCGCTTCGGCGAAGGGCCGATCCGCCGGCGTGCCGAGCAATTGGCGGTGGGCGCCGGGCTCGTCCCCTTCCACGAAGACCGGAGTCCACGACCGTGAAGGAGCAGCGGTGAGCGAGGTCGTCGAGCTGACGCGTGACTGCCAGGCGGTGCTCGTCCCGAGCGGCCACCGAGCGGTTCTCGCCGCAGGGGAGAAGGTGGTCGTCGTCCAGCGCCTCGGCGGCAGCTTCACCGTCCAGGTCGGCCACGGAACCCTGGCGCGTATCGAGGGCGTCGACGCCGACGCGCTCGGCGCCGAGGCACCCGCGCCGGGTGTCCGAGGTGAAGACGAAGTGCCCGACGCCCGCGCCCCAGACGTCGACGAGGTGCTTGATCGGCTACGAAGCGTCTACGACCCCGAGATCCCCGTCAACGTGGTGGACCTCGGCCTCGTCTACGGCTGCGAGGTCCACCCGACGCACTCGGGAGGGTACCGGGTGGCCGTGTGGATGTCGATGACGGCCCCGGGGTGCGGGATGGGCGACATCCTTCGCGCCGAGGCACGCGAGCGGATCCTCGAGATCCCCGGGGTCGCCGACGCCGCGGTGGAGCTCGTCTTCGAGCCGCCGTGGGACCTCGGGCGGATGTCGGAGGCGGCACGTCTGCAGCTGGGGATGTGGTGATGCCGCCCTCCAGATCGCGCCCGGGCACACCCGCGCGCAAGCTCCCGGTCGAGTCCCCGGCCCGGTGAGCACGAACGGCAGCACGCCTAAGGGAGTGACGCGATGAAAGTGTGGATCGACCAGGATCTGTGCACCGGCGACGGGCTGTGCGAAGAGATCTGTCCCCAGGTCTTCACCCTCTTGGAGGACGGCCTGGCCTACGTGAAGGAGGACGGGACAGTCCGCAACGACCCAGGCGGGTCGGAGGGGCTCGCCGCCGTTCCCGAGGGTTACGAGGACGCGGTCCGCGAAGCTGCCGAGGAGTGCCCCGGCGAGTGCATCTTCATCGAGGATTGACCCGGTGACGCACCGGCCCGCGCCCCACCGGCCCGCGCCGCTCCCGCTCGCCCGCTGTAGCGCCCGCTCGCGCGCACGGCCTCTCCCATACGCTGGAGCCGATGAGCAGTCGGCCGCGTGCTCTCGTGCTCACCGGAGACGTCGGGATGGGCCACCACGTCGTGACCGAGGTGGTCGCAGAGGGCCTCGAACGGATCGGGTGGTCCACCGAGGTGCTCGACTGCATGGCCATGCTCGGGCCGATGAGCGCCAAGGCGGGCGACTGGCTCTTCCGACGGGCCGCCGCCATTCCCACGCTCTACGACGGGATCCACTTCGCCCACTTCCGCCCGGGAAGCCGTCTCGCCGAGGCGATGGACCAGGCGGCGACCGACCGGCTGGTCCCGGCGCTTCGCGCGTACCTCGAAGACGCGCCCGTCGAGGTGATCGTCTCCACGTTCGCCACCGGTGCCTCCGCGATCGCCAAGCTGGCGGCGACGAACGGCGCGGCGTGGCCGGCGACGGTCGCGCTGTGCACCGATGCCTGCCCGCACAGCATGTGGGTTCGAGACGGTCTCCGCCTGTTCCTCGTCACGTCTCCCGCGGCGGCGGCAGGGGTGCGCAGGTACGCGCCGAGGGCGCCGATCGCCGTCGTCCCTGCTCCCGTGCGTGCCGGGTTCCACGAGGCCCCTCCCCAGGCAGAGGCCCGCAAGAGGCTCGGCATCGGCCCTGAGGCCAGCTGCGTTCTCGTCATGGGGGGAGGATGGGGCCTCGGACCGTTGGCCGAGATGGCCGAGATGCTCGCGGCTCGCGGGGTGACGGTCCTGGCGGTGGCCGGCCGCAACGCGCGGCTGTCCAGCGCGCTGGCGGCCGTTGCCCGGCGCCAACCCCGCGTGGTGCCGTTCGGGTTCACCGACCAAGTGCCGACGCTCATGGCTGCGGCCGACCTCGTCCTCACGACGCCCGGTGCCACCACCTGCAGCGAGGCCCGCGTCGTCGGCCGACCCCTCATGCTGCTCGACGTCGTGCCCGGGCACGGC
>JAJYYT010000404.1 GCA_021800645.1 Actinomycetes bacterium | reverse complement strand
CTCATGTTCCTCCTCGTGACCCCGTCGATCGAGCTGGTGACGGCGGCGGTCGTCCTCCTCGCCCTCGGCTTCTTGTGCGCGTTCCTGCTCCTTCGGGTCGTCGACCGCCCTCTGCAGCACGGCTTCCAGAGTTCGGGGCTGTCGATGATGAGGCCCTTGTTGGATCACGTCAACCGCCGTGACCCGGAAGCGACCGGGCTCATCGAGGCATTCTTCCTGAAGTCGGCCCAGCCCGCCAATCTCCACGTGACGGCGGTCCGGTTCGGAGCTCCCACGGGCGCCGTGGCGACGATCGCGCTGCCCACGGTGCACCCGGGTCCGTTCGGCGCGATCGGGGCCAGCGACCTTCCGAGGAAGATGGTCGAGGCGCTGGGCTCGACGGCGGGCACCGTGTTCGTTCCGCACACCCCGTGCGACCATGACCTCGACCTCCCGTCCCGGGCCGAGACCGAAAAGATGACCGCCGCGACGCGCGCGCTGTTCGAGTCGATCTCCCGCACCCCGGGACCTCATCGCGGAAGCCCGCTTCTCACACCGTACGCGGGGAGCCTCGCCCGGGCCCAGATCGTGGGGGACTGCGCGCTCGTCCTCGTCACCCAAGCGCCGGCGCCGACCGACGACATCTCCTTCGCCGTCGCCGACCGCCTCGTCCGGGATGTCGAGACGTCGTACGGCGTGCGCGTGGCGCTCATCGACGCCCACAACTCCTACGTCGAGGATCAGGGGGACGTTGCCTACGCGACGCCGCTCGCAGAGCGCCTCGTGCGCGACGCGAAGGCGGCCGTCGCCGCGGCGCTCGCTGCGACGCAGGACTCCTCGATCGAGGTCGGGACCGCCGTGATGCGAGGATACGACATCGCTCGGGACGGGATCGCCGGAGAGGGAATGCGCGCGCTCGTGCTGCGGACGGCCGGCACGACGTCGGCGTACGTGCTGATCGATGGGAACAACCTGGTGCAGGGGTTGCGCGACCCGATCGTCGCCCGGCTGCGAACGCTCGTCGACGCGGCGGAGGTCCTGACGACGGACAACCACGTCGTACACGAGGCCGATGGATCGACGAACCCGGTCGGAGGACGGTATCCGAAGGAGGCGCTGATCGTCGATGCCGAGACGACCGTGCGCAGCGCGCTCTCCCACCTCCACCCGGTCGAGGTCGCGAGCGGTCGCGCGCAGGTCACCGGGGTCCTCGTCCTCGGCCCCGGATTCACGTCCCGCCTGCTGACCGCCATCAGCGACACGGTCTCGATGCTAGGGAACTCTCTTGTGATGACCTTGCTACTGCTGCTGGCGAGTTCGCTGGTCGTCTTGTTCGCGCTCGCCCACTGAGCAAGGCACGGGTAGGGAGGGAAAACGATGCGCGAGAACGGAGGACCCACGGCGCTCGCCCGCGCGGCGAAGGCGATGGGAGACCCGGACGCCCTCGACCTCCTGAGCTCGCTGGTGTCGATCGCCCCGACCAACCTCGAGGACCCGGCCCACGCGCGCTGGGAGAAGCCGCATTACGCTCAGGCGATCGACCGCATCCTGAGGGAAGCGCGCGAGCGAGGCTTTTCGACCCGCATCTACGACGCCGTGGCCGACCCTTCTTTCCGCGGCACGATCGCCGGTGGCGGCCCTCGCCCGAACGGGATCATCGACCTCGACGTCGGCGCGAAGCGCACGGTGCTGATCATGGCCCACTTCGACGTGGTCCCGGTGCCGGAAGAGCAGCGCTCGCACTGGAAGAGTCCCCCGTTCACGTTGACCGCGCGGGACGACGGCCGGCTCTACGGGCGGGGTTCGAACGATGATCTGGGGAGCGGGGTGGTCGCGGGCCTTACGGCTCTCACCTCTCTCTCCCGGGAAACGTCGCTCCCGGCGAACGTCCGCCTCCTCGTCTGCTGCGACGAGGAGACCGGGGGCGAAGGGGGAATCGAAGCGATCCGAGCGCACGACGATTCCCTCCGACCGGACGATCCCGAACGGATCCTCCGGGCCGACGTCGTCCTGATCCCGGACGGCAGCCCCCATACGACCGCAGGTTCTTCGGGCGTGGCATTCCTCGACGCGACCGCGAACGAACCGATCACCCTCGCCCAGACGCTGGTCTATGGCGAGCGGCTCGTGCACGTCCACGATCTCGCCCGGACCTGGCGGTCGGCCCTCGCCAGCGAGGATTGGCCGAAGTTCGGCGCACCGGCGCCGGTCGTCACCGGACGGGCCACCGTGACAAAGTTCGACTACGTGGCCATCGGGTCGGCGGGCCCACGGCCGCGCGTGGCGCTCGTCCATACGGAGACCGAGGCCGCCAACCAGATCGCCCGGTCCGTGACGATGGCCTTCGACGGCCCTCCCGCCGCACTCGCGGACCTTCCCTCGCGGCTCGCGTCGCTCGTTCCCGCCCCGTTCGCGGTCGAGCCGGTCATCGCCACCGGCGCTCGGATCCCATCCGGAGCCTCCTCGATTTCCCTCGTGGGGCTGAGCGGGCACGGCGGCTATCCCCATCGGGCGCGCAACCCGGTCCCGGCCGCGATCGACCTGCTGAAGGCCGCGGCGAACCGAGGCTGGATCGAGGCAGACGGTCTCGGCGACCCGGCGTTCGTCGTCGACCTTCGGCTGCCGCCCGAGATGGAGCTAGCTCCCGGTACGGACGCCGTCTTCGCGTCTTTGGCTCCCTGGATACGGGAAACGCTCCCGGTCGCTCGCATCGTCGCTCCTCCGGGCCGGTGCCGACCCGGCTACGCCCTTCCCGTGGACCATCCGATGGTGCAACGCCTCGCTGGGATCATGCGGGATGTCTTCCACGAGCCGGGGATTTTCGGGGAGTACGGCGGCACGGACGCGAGTTCGATTCGTGGCCTCACCACGCCGTCCGGGGAGCCGCTTCCCGCCCTCGTATTTGGCAGCATGGACCGCGACGCGCACATCCACGAGGCGGAAGAGAGCCTGGACCCGGCTCGCTTCGCCGGGGTGGTCGAAGTGATGCGTCGGTTTGTCCGGGACCTCTAAGGAGATTCTCCCGTGCTTCCGCAGCCGATCGCCAGCCTCGCC
>JAJYYT010000403.1 GCA_021800645.1 Actinomycetes bacterium | reverse complement strand
AAGCGCTGCTGGGCAGCCTCCTCACCCCAGACGTGCGGCGCACATCAGACCAGTTGACTGCCATCGCTATCGTGGTCGACGCCTACGCCGACCACGTGGCCGACCTCGTGGGTCGCCACCTCGTCGGCGCTCATGCTGCCCTGGCCGAGGCCTGGTACCGACGGAGGATCGAACGAGGCAAGGGCGAGGAGGCAGCCGGCGCCCTCTTCGGCCTCGACCTCGACCAGGTGCAGGTGGACCGGGGACGGGCGTTCGTCGCCGGTGTCATCGAACGAGCCGGCGAGGAACAGCTCGGACGCCTGTGGACGTCAGAGCGCACCCTGCCCACTCCCGCCGAAGTCGACGCGCCGGGCCTCTGGCTGGAGCGCATCGACCTGCCAGAGCTCGATCCACCGTCAGCCGCCAGTGGCGACGCCCCGGAGGCCTAAGCGCCCTGCAGGGGACCGTCCCCCTGCGCACCACGGCGTGTCCGGGCTCCTCACTACCTGCGAAGGACGAGCTGGGCCTACCTGCGAAGGACGAGCTGGGCCTACCTGCGAAGGACGAGCTGGGCCTACCTGCGGAGGACGAGTTGGGTCAGGCCTCTGCCGTGTGGTCGCCGCCTCCGGCACCCTCGGCGCCTTCCGCGGCAGGGGATGAGTCGACCGGCTCGCCGAGGTCCCAGTCGAGCTCGATGTTCTCGCGCTCAGCGTCACGCACCACGCGTTCACGGTTGCGACGAAACTGCGGGTCGTGCGGCGGCAGGAGCACGAGGCGGGCGAGCGTACGCTGACGGAACTCCTCGATGAGCGCGGCATCGCCATAGTCGGATTGGACGTCCCAGTGCGGAGCCACCGGGCCCAGGTACACCACGCGGACGTGGCCAACAGGAGGCTGGGGCTCCTCGGGCTCGTCGGTTGCGCTCGCTTCCTCGCCTACGGGGGTCATCGCCTAGGTCCTCCTGGATCGTGGCCGGAGATGAGCCTACCTGTCCGCCGTGCCCATACCGAGCGCTCCCCGGCCACCATCCAACCGAACCGCGCCGTCGGCCAAGCTCCCCGAGCACGGCGCTTTCTAAGAAGGACCGGGATGCTCATAAGAATTCGATGAGGATTCCATCAAAGCTGGCCCATTTCGTACCCCTCGAGCCCGCAGAATGCGACACTGGCTGACGTAGCGGACAGGCCCGCACAGTTCGCACGGCGGCGAGCTCGGGCCGAGAGGGCCGCCCCGACATCTCACGAGGAGGACCGATGGACACCGATTGGATGGCAGAAGGCAAGTGCCGCGAGCTCGACCCTGCGATCTTCTTTCCGAGCGACGGCATCGGCGTCCAGGTTGCCCAGCGGATCTGCGCCGAGTGCGCCGTCGCCGAGCAGTGCCTGCAGTACGCCCTCGACGAGCGGGTCGACCACGGCGTCTGGGGTGGCAAGTCCGAGCGCGAACGGCGTCGCATCCTCCGTCGGCGGCGCCTCTCCCACGTCTCGGTGCGGGCCTGAGCCGCCCGAAGGGGCCGTGGCGGCTGCGTGGTCGCCGTGGTCCCGCCTCGTGACCTCGAGTGCGTCGTCAACGTCAGCGAGGGACGTGACCTCGCCGTCGTCGACCGGATCGCCACGGCCGGAGGAGCGTGCCTCCTCGACGTGCACTCCGACCCGGACCACAACCGCTCGGTCCTCACGTTGGCCGGTACGGACACGGACCTCTGGGACGCCGTCCAGGCCGTCGTCGCCGAGGCGGTCGAGCATATCGACCTCACCTCGCACCGCGGCGTCCATCCTCGGCTCGGCGCCGCCGACGTAGTCCCGTTCGTCCCGTTGCTCCCGGCAGGGCAGCCCACGGCGGCGGGCGGGGCCTCGCTCGACGTCGCGCTCGGCCTGCGCGACCGGTTCGCTCGCTGGGCAGGCACGGCGCTCGCCCTCCCCTGCTTCCTCTACGGGCCCGAGCGGTCGTTGCCCGAGGTGCGCGCCGGTGCGTTCAGCAGCCTCTCCCCGGACACCGGTCCGGCCACTCCCCACCCGACGGCCGGCGCGTCAGCCGTCGGTGCCCGACACGCCCTCGTTGCCTACAACCTCTGGCTCGCCCCGGCAGTCGATGACCCACGACACGCCGACGACCTCGTCGCCGCCGCCCGACGCATCGCAGCCCAGCTGCGGGGGCCCGGAGTCCGAGCGCTCGGACTGGCCGTGGCGGGGACGGCCCAGGTCAGCTGCAACCTCATCGACCCGGTCCACGTCGGGCCGGAGCTGGTCCACGACCGGGTGGTCGCCGCCGCCGAGGCCGACGGGCTGAGGGTTGCCCGAGCCGAGCTGGTCGGGCTGGTGACCGACGCCGTCCTCGAGCGCGTCCCGGCTCGGCGATGGGCCGAGCTGGGCTTGTCAGCGGAACGGACCGTCGAGGCGCGCCTCGCCGAGAGCAGGTGACAGCACGTCGAGCCCCGGAGGGCTCGCCACGAAGTCGAGGCCGACTTGAAGGCTAGGAGGCGTTCGCCGGCACGCGACGCTGCAGCGTCCGCTGCCGACGCAGACGCCGCCGTTCCCGCTCCGAGAGCCCGCCCCAGATGCCGAACTTCTCGCCGTTGGCCAGGGCGTACTCGAGGCAGTCCTCGAGCACCACGCACCCGCGGCAGACCTCCTTCGCCTCACGCGTCGAAGAGCCTCGCTCGGGAAAGAACAGGTCAGGGTCGACACCCATGCAATTCGCCCGCTCCTGCCAACTGCGCTCTTGGTGGCCGTACATCAGCGACACGATGTCCACCGGTACGCCTCCCCTCGCCATTGAGCAACGCCGACCGCCGGGCCACGCGTCGCACGGATGTAACTACAACCCTGTTATCTTTTCGCATCTCGCCACTGGGCGCAAGGTGCTTTCCACGGAACGCGGCAGGAAGACGGCCGGGGCCAGAGCAACAGCAACAGGGTGTACAGCAACAGGGTGTGGGGCAGGGAGTTGGTCAAAGTCGCAGCGCTGGATGATCGACGTGCTGCGGCCGAGCGTGCCGTGGAGGAGCCGCAGGGGCGGAGACGCACCGCTGGTCCACGACGAGCGGTGATCGTT
>JAJYYT010000402.1 GCA_021800645.1 Actinomycetes bacterium | reverse complement strand
AGCGCAGGCCGCGCTCGCCGTGCCCGGCCATGGTCGAGGCCCATCGCCGGTTTCGCTCGGACTCGTCGGGCGGCGCGACCTCGTCCCCACCGGGGCGGCCGTGGCCGCCCGTGGGCGCGAGGGTGCTCCGAGCCGTCGGTGGGGCTGGTGGGGCTGGCGGTGTCGACGTTGCCATGGCCCCAGTGTGCATGCCGGCTGCGACAGCGGCCGACCACCACGGGTGCCGGGGTGGTCGCGGGACCTTGTATCGTCGGGAGGGCCGGCGCCGTGCCCGGCGACTGTGGAAGAGGAGCGTGCCAGGTGGACGTGCGAATCGGGATCGTCCAGTCGGTCAAGGAGCTCGACATCGAGCTCCCCGACGGCGCTGACCGGGACCAGGTGGTCGCCGACATCGAGTCCGTGCTGTCCACTGCGTCCGGCGTGCTGTGGCTGACCGACCGCAAGGGCCGACGGGTCGGCGTGCCGGCGGAGAAGGTGGCCTACGTCGAGGTCGACGCCCCCTCCGCCGAGCGTCGGGTGGGGTTCGGGATCTCCTGACCGGCATCGGCCTGCCTGCCGTGGCGCCGATCGCTGTCCTCGGCGGGACCGAAGGCGGCGTCCGGCGCGCCGGGGCATGCCGCCGCCGGCCGCCCGGCCCCTCGAGGCGCTCGTGACCGGCCTGCTCGACCTCGAGCTGGTCTTCGTGACGGGCAAGGGCGGTGTCGGCAAGACGACCGTGGCGACCGCGCTGGCCGTGCTCGCTGCCCAGCGGCACCGTCGCGTCCTCCTGTGCGAGGTCGATGCCAAGGGTGACGTCGCCGGTTACACCGAGACGTCGCCGGCGGGCTTCGATCCCGTCGAGGTGCTGCCCGGGCTGTGGGCGATGAGCATGGACACCGAGGCCTCGTTGCGCGAGTACCTGAAGCTCCAGCTCCGCATCCCCGTCGTCGGGCGCATCGGGCCGCTTGCCAAGGCGTTCGACTTCGTGGCCACCGCCGCCCCGGGGGTGCGAGAGATCCTGACAGTCGGCAAGTTCTGCTACGAGGTGCGCGAGCGGCACTACGACATGGTCGTGGTGGACGCTCCGGCCACGGGCCACATCATCGGGCAGCTCGCCGCCCCGCAGGGGATCAACGACCTGGTCAAGGTTGGCCTCATCCGGTCCCAGACGGACTGGATGCTCGACATCCTCTCTGACCCGACGAGAACGGGTCTGGTGGCGGTGTGCACGCCCGAGGAGATGCCGGTCAGCGAGACGATCGAGCTGGCCGAACGGGTCCGCGACGAGACGACGGTCCGGCTCGACACCGTCGTCGTCAACCGCGTGCTCCCCGAGCTGTTCGGGCGCAGCGAGGAGGAGGTCTTCGAGGCGTTGTCGTTGCCGGGACCGGCGGCCGCCCTGGCGGCGGCGCTGCCCGGTGACCCGACCCCGGTGCTCGACGCCGCGAGGCTCGCCGTCACGTTGCGCCGGACGCGGGCCACCCACCTCGACCGTCTACGGGACGCGCTCGACGACTCGGTCGAGATGCTCTACCTGCCCTACTTCTTCACGCGCTCCCACGGGCTGCGCACGACCCGGCAGGTGGCGTCGTCGCTCGGCGAGGAGCTCGGGTTGTGACGCCGCCCAGTCGGCGTAGCGAGAGCAGTCGAACCCCCGACGACTCGACGATCGACGGCCTGCTGGCCGCCAAGGAGATCGCCATCGCGTGTGGGCCCGGAGGGGTCGGCAAGACGACTACCGCGGCTGCGCTCGCCGTGATGGCCGCCGTCCGCCACGGCGGCAAGGTGCTCGTCCTCACCGTGGACCCGGCCCGCAGACTGGCCAACGCCCTCGGTCTCGAGGGGCTCGGCAACGCCGAGCGCCGTGTCCCACCCGAGGCGTTCCGGTCTGCCGGGGTCAAGCCGCGGGGTCAGCTGTGGGCAGCCATGCTCGACACCAAGGAGAGCTGGGACGCCCTGATCCGGCGGCACGCACCCGACGCCGCCACGCGGGACCAGATCCTCGCCAACCCGCTCTATGCCAACATCGCCGGGCGGTTCGTCCAGAGCCACGACTACATCGCCATGGAGCGGCTCTACGAGATCCACGCCGAGGGGGACTACGACCTCATCGTCGTCGACACGCCGCCGACCCGCAACGCCCTCGACTTCCTCGACGCCCCGCGGCGCATGGCCGACTTCTTCTCGTCGCGACTGCTGCGCTGGCTGATCGTCCCCTACCGGTCCCGCCTGGTCAACGTGGCGTCGCGTCCGTTCTACTCGATCGCCGACCGGATCCTCGGGACGCAGTTCCTCGCCGACATCGCAGAGTTCTTCATCCTCTTCCAGTCGATGTACGACGGGTTCGTCGCCCGGGCTGGCTCGGTGACCCGCCTGTTGTCGGACCGGCGGACCACCTTCGTGGTCGTGTCGACGCTCGAGACCGTGCCGCTGCGCGAGGCGGAGTTCTTCGCCGCCGAACTGACCAGGCGCAAGCTCCATCTCGGCGCCATCGTGCTCAACAAGGTGCTGCCCGACACGCTGCGCAGTGCCGAGGCCACGGCTGTCGCCGAGCGCCTACGGGACGCCAGCGCCGAGGTGGCCGAGGCGGTCGTGCCGGCGTTGTCGGCTGTGGATGCCGAGCTCGGCCGAGCCGACCAGGTGCAGCGCGTCCTCGCCGAGGTGGCCGAGAGCTTCCTCAACTTCCGGGTCGTGGAGGTCCGTGAGGCCGAGGCCCGATCGCACCTCGCCACCTCTCCGGACGTGTTGGCTACGGCGCCGTTCTTCGACACCGACATCTTCGACCTGTCCGGGCTCCTCCGGCTCGGTGGTGCCGTGTGGGGCGAGTGAGGCCCGACGTCACCGTGTGGTGCGACGTCACCGTGTGAGGCGAGTGAGGCCTGACGCGCCGACGCCCCGTTCCCGAGCGTGGGCAGAAACTCGGGAACGGGGCGGGCGAAGACCGCCGGACGGGGTACCGGCCCGGAGCGAACGGGCTGGCGACGGCGCCCGGCGACGAATGCCGTCAGTGCGAGGCTGACGGGGCAGAACCGGGGGCGGAGCCGCTCCCGTCAGAGCTT
>JAJYYT010000401.1 GCA_021800645.1 Actinomycetes bacterium | reverse complement strand
GGGAGGCAAGGTACAGCCCCGTCGCGACGACGACCATGTTCGCGGCGAGGATCGGCGCGTCGAGCGACGGGGAGAACACCATCGCCGTCCCGCTCGCCGCCTCGGTCGGCCCGGGCATGCTCCTCCTCGCCGATCGAGGGTTCGGCGGCTCCTACGAGCTGTTCTGCGAGTTCGCAGAGCGCGGCTGTGACCTCGTCTGGCGGGTGAAGAAGAACGCCGCGCTCGTAGTTCACGAGCGGCTCTCCGATGGCTCGTTCACCTCCGAGCTCCCGGCGCGCGCACAGCGGTCTGCGCGCGTGGTGCGCGTCGTGGAGTACCAGGTCGACGACCCGGGACGGCCACAGACCGAGGACAACACCTATCGCCTCGTGACGACGATCCTCGAGCCCGAGGCGGCCCCGGCCACCGAGCTCGCCGCCCTCTACGCCGAGCGGTGGGAGTTCGAGACCGCGCTCGACGAGCTGAAGACCCACCAACGCGGGGCACGGATCGTGTTGCGCTCGAAGACCTCCGACGGCGTCTTGCAGGAGGCCTGGGGCATGCTCTGCGTGCACTACGCGATCCGCTCCCTCATGTGTCGTGCCGCCGAAGAGGGGGACGTCGACCCGGACCGGCTGAGCTTCACGCGCTCGATGCGCGCCGCGCGCAGAAGCGTCCGGCGATCCGTCGACGACCTTGCGACCGGGCTCAGCCACGCGAAGGCGGAGATCCTGCACGAACTACTCCCCAACCGACGCCTGCGCGCCAACCCGCGGGTGGTGCGCCGAAAGATGAGCAACTTCAACCTGAAGCGTCCCGAGCATGGCTCCTGGCCCCAGCCGACCCTGCCCATCGAGGCCGCCATTCGGATCGTCGGGGCTTAAGTTACTGGTATTGGCCCTAGGAGCGTGGGTCAGAACCGGCCAGCAGGCCGGGTCGCTCGGACAGGAGCGGTCGATCCATGAAGTCCTCCTCGGCGTAAACCGACAAGTCACGGAAGTGCCGCCCCGCAGTGGGGCCGACGGAGCACATGGCGCCCGTCATGCCGGTGACTGCGCCACGGTGGCGTTGGCCAGCTTGCGGAGGTTGTGGCAGAGGGCGTGGAGGGTCCACTCGCCCTTCGCTCCCTCGAGACCGCGCAGACGCAGGAAGCCCGCTCGTTGGCGGACCTTCACCTGTCCGAAGACCGGCTCGACGATCGCCTTTCTCCTCGCGTAGTCGGCCCTGCCCTTTTTCGTCCGGAGTCGGCGGGCCATGCGCTCGCGGGAGGTCGCGTCCTTGGGGATGCGGCCACGGGGTGCGGCGGGCACGCGCTCTGCGTGCTCGAGGCGTCCGGTCGCGATCAGCATGTCGGTGTCGGAGGAGGCGGCCTTCTCCAAGTTGTCGTCCGAGCAGTAGCCGGCGTCGGCGAGCAGCGTCGTGGGGTCCTTTTCGATCCCTGCACGAGCGAGGTTCTCCTTCGTGCGATCGGCCATCTCGAAGAGCTGGCCGACGTCGCCCGCCGCCTGGGTGACCTCGGCAGCGAGGATCACCTGTGCCTCCTCGTCGACGACCGCCTGGGCGTTGTAGGCGTAGTGGAAGCCGTCGGTGGTCTTCATCATCCGGGACTCGGGATCGGTGAAGTTGCGCTGGGCACGGCCTTCGGGCTTCGCCTTCTTCGCTGCCCGCTCGGCCGCGTGGTGCACCTCGTCGTCGCTCTTGCCTGCCTCGTGCGCCCTTTGGGCGGCCCTGGCTGCGGCCTTCTTTCTGGCGTCGGCCTCGATGGCCTCCTTGGCCGCGCGCATCTTTTGGAGCCGGGTCTCCTTGCGCTGAAGCTCGTCGGCGATCTCGTCGCCCCGACGGTCCTCGCCGAAGGTGTCGTCCTCTGCCTGGTCGACGGCCTCTGCCTCGGCCAAGAGGTCCTTCACCTGGGTCTCGTACTCTTCGATCCTCGGGCCCAGTCGGTCGTAGCTCATCGCCTTGTGGCGGCTGGCCGAGGCCCGGAGCTTGGTGCCGTCCAAGGCCACGCGTCCGAGCTTTACGAGACCCACCCCGGCGCACAGAGCGAGCACCTGGATGAACAGGTCCTCGAGGGCACAGAGGTGGCGTCGGCGGAACCGGGAGATCGAGCGGTAGTCGGGGGCTTGGTTCGCGCTCAAGAACCGGAAGGCCACGTCGGTGGCACAGCGCCGCTCCATCTCCCGAGACGAGGTCACCCCGCACGAGTAGCCCCAGAGCAAGAGCTTGAGCATCATCTTGGGGTCGTAGGGCGGCGCGCCGTCGGCGACGACGTAGGCGGCGTAGATCGGGTCCAGGTCGACCAGCTCGTCGACGGCCTCTGCGATGAAGCGCGCCTCGTGGCCCTCGGGCAGCCAGTCGTCGATCGAGGGCGGCAGGAGGAACTGCTGGGTGGGGTCGTAGCGGCGGAAGGTCTTCGTGCGCCCGGCAGGCACCGAACCAGCGGCAGGTTGATGACCTTCCTCCACGCAGAAGAGCTGATCGCAGGCGGCAGTCATGGGCAAATTCTCGTCCAGCACCAGCAACTTCGCGAGTACCGCGGCGCGCTGAACGCGCTGGTCCTGGCCAACTTTCACAACCGGGCCCACCGGCTCACCCTGGCGAGGTACTGACCCACGCTCCTAGCGATCGAGCCGCCGGTGCCCCGGCTGAGGAGGGCTGAGGAGGGCTGACCAGGTCTACGTGCCGCAAGACGCTGAGGGGTGCGGCTCGCGGCGCCTCGCCAGGCGGGCGACGACCGCGCCGGCGAGGATCACGAGCACGCCGTAGATACCGAGGGGTGCGACGGCCCGCGGCCCGAAGGCGCTCGCGGCGATCCCGGCCGCGACGGCGAAGTCGCGCATCGACACGCACAGGTGCACCGCCGGGCGGACGGCGGCGGACGCGCGTCGGGCGAGCAGCCAGCCCAGAGCCCACGCGCCGGCGAGAAAGCAGGCGAGCGCAGCGACGACGACGAGGTAGCTGGCGCGCAGCTGCACCTCCCCCGCGACCTCCCACAGCAGCACGAGCAGCGCGACGACACCGACGAGCCGTCCGGCGTCGAGCAACGCGCTGCGAGCGGCGAGG
>JAJYYT010000400.1 GCA_021800645.1 Actinomycetes bacterium | reverse complement strand
CGGCTGTGGCGATGGGCATCTCGACGCACCCGTTGCTCTGCGGCCATCCGTAGGTGGCACGAGGGAAACCGTGGAGCGCATCCCCGCCGTTGAAGTAGCTCGCCCACGGCACGTGCGGGTCTGTGTACTTGCTGCCTGTGACGTTCACGCCCCTCATGTCCGAGTACGGCACGTGCTCGAAGACCTGGAAGGTCCCGTCTGTGGTGTTCGCGCCCGGCACACCCGTGTTGACCGGAATGTCCCGGAATCGCAGCACTCCGTTCACCCATGCTGTGAGGTGCTCGGGCTCCACCTTTGTCACGAGCACATAGGTGACCGGCTCGGTGTTCGTCTTGCGGCTCACCACGTCGCGCAGCAGGGTGCTCCACACTTCCGGCCCGGCGATGCCGTCGACGGAGAGGCCGTTCTCTGTCTCGAACATCATGACGGCCCCCTTTGTCAGCGCATTCTGGTATCCCGGCAGCCATTGGCCCGTGAGCTCTGGCGGGAGGCCGGGCCACCGCCAGGTGAACCCACCGGGCTGCGGTGTGGCCAACTCCTGTGGCGGCGGCGTCGCACCGCTGTACGTGACCGGCAAGTATCCGAGCTCGGCGAGGAGCTGCTGGAGCCGGAGCACGCTGCCGTTCGCAATGGTGAACTTCACGGCGACGTCCGCCTTGAGACGGGCGCCAGAGGCGCTCCGCATGCCGTCAGGACCCCCAGGGATCCTGAGCGTGTACGTCTCGAAGGGCACGAATGGCGCCGACGGCGAGAAGACGAGCCGGTCGGCGGACACCTGCTGCCACGAGCCGGCCACTGCAGGCGACAGCGTCGGCGTAGGTCCGCCAGAGTCGAGCGCCGAGTCGAAGGTCACCGTGAGCTTGGCGTCCGATGCGATCCCCGTCGCGCCGGGCGTCGGTGTGGTCGAAGAGACCCGGAAGGCGTCGGCACCGCGCTGGACGGCACGAGCGGGGGTCCCCCCTGTCCCCCGGGAGCCCGTCTTGGGGGAGCCCGTGCGCGTGGCGCACGCGCTTCCCGAGCATGCGAGCGACATCCGCGTCGGCTGGCTCAGCGCGTAGGCGGCGCCGCCGCCCGCGAGAAGGACGACGAGGAGGACCAGGATCCACAACGGGAGCCGGTGCCGTCGACCCCCTGTGCTGCTTCGCTCTTGGAGTGCCTGCACCGGCCGCTCCTGCGGTGACGCGACGCCACTGTGCACCGCCCCTTCGGGCGAACCATGTCCCGCGCGCCGGTGCGCCCGGACGTCACACGCCAGCGTGTCGCCGCCTCGTGCCGCCGAGACTTCGGGCTCGCCTACGAATGCACGGTCGGCGCCGCCTCGCGTCGACGGCACCTGGCGCGAGGTTAGCCAGCAGGAGCGTCCGCGCGGTCGCGGCTCGAGGCTCGCGGCTCGCCGGTCGAGGCTCGCCGGGGCTGCTCGTGCGCGGACGAAGGCTCGATCACATCCGTTCGGGCGCCTCGATCCCGAGAAGGCCGAGACCCTCCGAGAGCACGAGCGCAGTGGTCTCGGCGAGCGCGAGACGACTCAGCCTCGTCGTTTCGTCCGGCGCGCGCAGCACGGGGCAACGCTCGTAGAACGTGGTGAAGGTCGTCGCGAGCGAATACAGGTACGCGCACAACTTCGAGGGGGAGAGCTCCTCGACAGCTGCCCGGATCGCTGCCGAGTACCCGATCAGCGAGAGACCGAGCGCGCGCTCCTCGGGAGCTCGCAGCACGATGACGGACCCTCGCTCGGCGCGTTCGCCTCCCGGTTCGGGCTCCGCGCCCGCGGGCTCGGTCGCTCGCCGGAAGATCGATCGGATCCGCGCGTGCGCGTACTGCAAGTACGGCCCCGTGTCACCTTCGAAGCTGAGCATCCGGTCCCAGTCGAAGACGTAGTCGCGGACGCGGTCGGTGGAGAGGTCGGCGTACTTGATCGCACCCATCCCGAGCGCGTGAGCCACGGAACGCTGCTCCTCTGCCGAGAGGGCGGCGTCGCGCCCGCGCTCCGCCATGGCCTCGGCGGCACGGGCCACTGCCTCGTCCAGCAAGTCGACGAGCTTCACCGAGGTCCCAGCGCGGGTCCGCAGCATCCGATGATCGGTGCCGAGCACGCTGCCGAAAGGCACATGCACCGCCTCCACGCCAGAGGGAAGCCACCCGGCCATGCGGGAGACCGCGAAGCACATCTCGAGGTGTTGGGCCTGGGGCGCGCCCACGACGTACAGCATCCTGGTGGCGCCCACGACGTCGACACGGTGGCGGATGCACGCGAGATCGGTCGCTGCATAGCCGAACCCGCCGTCGGACTTCTGCACGATGAGCGGCAGGGGCCCACCCTCACGGTTCGTGAACCCCGGAGGGAAGACGCAAAGCGCCCCGGCGTCCTCGACCAGCAGGCCGGCGGCATCGAGGTCCTTGACGACCTGGGGAAGCATCGGATTGTAGAAGCTCTCGCCTTTGATGTCGTCGTCGGTCAGCAGCACGCCGAGCTTCTCGTAGACCTCGTCGAAGTACGAGATGCTGTGGTCGACCAGCACGCGCCACATGCGCAGGGTCTCGGCGTCGCCGCGTTGCAAGAGGACCACCCGTCGCCGGCTGCGGTCCTTGAACTCGTCGTCTCCGTCGAAGGACGCCCGCGCGGCCTGGTAGAAGCCGGTGAGGTCGCCGACCGAAAGCTTGGTGATCGCAGCCTCCTCCCCGACGTCGAGCAGGTGCTCGATGAGCATCCCGAACGGCGTCCCCCAGTCCCCGATGTGGTTCTCGCGCACGACGTCGTGCCCGAGGTGGCCGAGCATCCGGCACAGCGCGTCGCCGATGACCGTTGAGCGCAGATGCCCGACGTGCATCTCCTTCGCGACGTTCGGATGGGAGTATGTGACGACGACTCGTTCCGGGGCGAGGGTCCGCTCCACACCGAGCCGCGAGTCGACGGCCATCTCCCGGACGCTCCGCTCCACGAACGGCGTCGAGAGGACCAGGTTCACGAACCCCGGTCCGCTGACCTCCACTCGTTCGCACACGTCGTCGAGCTGCGCTGCAGCGGCGATTGCGTCGGCAATCTC
>JAJYYT010000399.1 GCA_021800645.1 Actinomycetes bacterium | reverse complement strand
TCTTTCAGACTGCGGGCACGGGCTGGCCGTTCGCGGCAAGCCTCAAGTCGATCAGCGAGGACACCGCCCAGGAGTACGAGGGACGGGCACTCCTCGAGCTGATCCAGAACGGCCACGACGCACTCCCAGCCGGCCGCACCGGACGGATCCACGTCCACCTGGACGCCTCTTGCGACGCTCCGGTCCTCTACGTAGCCAACGACGGCGCCCCGTTCAGCTCCACGAACTTCCTCGCCATCGTCGCCTTCGGCCTATCGGACAAAGGGGCCGTCGAGGGCATCGGAAACAAGGGTCTCGGATTCCGCAGCGTGCTCCAGCTCACCGACCGGCCAGAGGTCTACTCCCGAGATCCCGACGACCCTCGAGACCAGGTGTTCTCCGGGTACAGCTTCCGCTTCCCTGGCGAGGAAGAACGCGCCGGGCTCGCCGAGGACCCGGCACTGGCCGAGCGACTCGTCTCGGAGGTATCGCCGCTCGACCTGCCCCTCCCCGCGCACGTCGAGGACCCCGAGCTGCTCCGTTTCGGAACCGAGGGATTCGCCACCGTCGTCAGGCTTCCGCTCCGTGACGGAACGGCAGTCGAGGGGGTCCGACACCAACTCGCAGATCTCGCCAGCGCGGATTCTCCCGTGCTGCTCTTCCTCGACCGGATCGCGAGCCTGCGTCTCACTGTCGGATCCGCAGACGAAGACCCCGAACCGACCGTCTTGACGCGAACCGAACGTCCGAGCGCTCTCGTCCCAACCGACGAAGCGGTCCGCGAGGTGGACCTCGGCGAACAAGGCCGCTACCTACTGACGAGACGCTCCACCTCCCCAGCGGCGCTCCAAGACGCCTTGCGAAAGAGCACTGCGGCCCGCCTGGTCGACACACGGTGGTTGGAGTGGGACAGCGAGGCGTGGGTCGGCGTCGCGCTCCGACTGGACCAACCGCTCCAGGGCGGGACGACCTACACGTTCCTGCCCATGAGCGAGCCGTCCCCGCTCGCAGGACACGTCCACGCGCCCTTCTTCACGAAACTGGCCCGTCGTGACGTCAGCCTCGACGTCCCGCTCAACGACTTCCTGATGGAAGAGATCGCGGCTGCCTGCCTCGACCTGCTGCATACGCTTCGCGACCACGGCGAACACGCAGCGGTCGCCGCCCACGTCGTCGACCTCGCCGCCTGGACGCCCCCTCGACATACCTACCTCGCCCGAGCATGCGACAACCGCGGTACCGGACTCTCCGCCGAACTGTTCGTGCCCGTCGCCGGCAGGTCCGCATGGACCTCTCTCGACGAGGGCTACGCGTGGCCGGACTATCCGACGGCCCTGTCGGTCGTCTCGGCCGAGGCCATAGCGGGACTCGGCTACCGCGTCCTCGACTCGCAGGTCGGCTCGGAGCGCCGAGCCCGGTTAGCCGCACTCCACCAGGCTGTCGTCGGCAGCCGTATGAACCCCGACAGCGAGACGCTGGCCGAGTGGGTCGAATCACTCGCGGGAGCCCTCAACACCGACGACCCCGACTTCGAACGCTGGGCTCGGTTCTACGACGACCTTGCTGTCGTCTTCGACCGAGCGTCCGCCCCAGCACTCCGTGGCCGCCGGGTCGTGCTCGACCAGGACCTCGACCTGCGGCCCGCGATGGGCGCCGAGGGTGAGGCCCGGCGAGCGCCCGTCGTGTTCTTCGCACCGAGCGTCGAAGACGACGGATCCGACGCCGCCGGCGCTGCAAGGCTCCCTCGGGAGCTGGAGAACCGGGTCGTCTACACGCACAGCTCGATTCCGTGGACCGTCACCGAACCGACTCGTCGCCGTCGTCCGGGCAGGCAATTCCTCGAGTCGAACGGACTCGTCCGAGAGTACCGAACCGACCGGCTGCTCGAGCTACTCGGCGAGGTCATGGGCACCCGGCCGACTCGGCGCGTCCAAGTCGCGTCGCTCCAGTACGCCTGCGCGCTCTATCCCAACCTCAACGACGCGCAGCGAACGACGCTCGCCGACATAGCGTTCGCCGTCCCGACGGCCAGCGGAAGGTGGTTGCCGGCGACGTCGACGGCGTTCTCCGCGTCGTGGGGCACCGCCGGCGGCGCCCTGCTCGACCGCCTGGTCGGCTTCGCGACCGTGGAGACGCCGGGACTCTCGGCGCTTGCCGACCGCACCCTCGCGGCCCCGGACGACTGGCCCGTCAAGGTCGATGACCTGCGGCGCTGGGAAGAGTTCCTTCGCTCCGTCGGAGTACACGACGGGCTTCCCCTGAACCGGGTGCCGGTGGCCGCCGGCGACGGCTATCGCCTCCAGCCAGACGTGGTCGGCTCGGCGCTGGACCTCCAGTCCGACGTCGAGGCGTCCTGGACAGACGACGTGCAGGGAGTCTGGCGTGGTGGCAACCACCCCTACACGACCTACCGGTTCGCCGCCGCGATGACGTCACTCCCAGGAGCAGGAGAGCCCGAGCGCCTCGGCCCGGAGTGTCGTCAGGTCTACGCCGAACTCGTCGCGCTCGGACTGGGCAGCTGGCCGGACGACGCCTTCGAAGTCGTGGTCTGGAGACCCGAACGCCGAGTCGACCAGCACGACACGCACCGATGGCCGACGCCGCTCGCGTCGTACCTCCGCCACGGTCAGTGGATCCCCGTCGAAGACGCCGACGACGAGGACCAGACGAGCTTCCAGCGACCGACGGACGCCTGGATCTCGGCCGGCGGCCAGCTGCCGCGCTTCGTCCCGACTCTCGCACCTGCTACTCGCAGTCGCCTCCGCACCGCCCAGGCCCTCGAACGGCTCAAGCAGCTCGGGATCCGAATCTGGGACGACCCCGCCTACAGCGGCGCCGTGCTCCGGGCGCTTCCAGAGCTGCTCGGCCGGGGTTCGGTAGCTCCCCACGACGCGGCCTCGTTCAAGAAGCAGTGCCGACAAGCCTGGGACCACGTCCTGGGAGACCCCGACCTGTGGCCCTGGCCAGAGGACACGGCGCCGACTCTGGTCGTCACCGAAGACGGGCAAGTCCAGCAGCTCACGGCCCGGTCGGAGACGACGGTCGTCGTCCCCGACGACACCGACCAGACG
>JAJYYT010000017.1:3016-13761 GCA_021800645.1 Actinomycetes bacterium | reverse complement strand
GTCGTGACGTTCGTGATGCTGTCCATCGCCATGTACCTCATGTACTACGCGCCCGCCAAGGGGTTCATGTCCACGAGCCAGGGGCTCACCCTCGGCTCGCCTTGCTCGCCGCCTGGGTGTGGATCGCCGCGAAGGGCGGCTGGGTGCTGCGCAGCGGGACACTTCCGATCCACGGCTCGTGGACCTTCGGGACGTACTTCACGTTCCTCACCGTGACCCTCGTGCTCGTCACGGTCGCGACCTGGCTGCTTTCGAACGAGGAGGGACGCAGGCACGTCAACGCGTCCTGGTGGTTCATCTTCTTTGTGCTCGCGATGTTCCTCATGTCGTACTACGGGAGCCTCGGCGTGAGCTTCGTGAGCCCGAAGGTCGTGTCCGCGCCGACCGTGCGCTTCCCCTGGGACCACTCGATCGTGATCGGTATCGCGCTGCTCTCCTTCGTCTGGTCTGTCTACAGCGCCTTCGAGACTGACGAGCTGCGCGAGCTCCACATCGCGCTCAGCGAAGGCCGCCCGCTCGCCCCGGTGCCGGAGACCGAGAAGCCCTGGACGCCACTCGTGCACGAAGGTGGCGAGCATGCCTCCGGGTGAGGCACGAGGCTGAGCCGAGCGCACGTCCGTGGCCAAGCCGTGAGAGGGGGAGAGCGAGAGCGCCGAGCGGGGCCCGCGGGCGGCTTCGCGCCGGTTCAATCCTCGTCGGGCTCGTGCACCGGTCCCGCGCCGCCCGGCGCACGGGTCTTCAGCCAGTCGGCGAACTGGCGACCGAGACGCTGCACGTCGCCGGCGGTGCGCTCGAGGAACGCCGAGAACTTGACGCGGTACGCGGCGACCGCCGCCTCGAATTCCGCCGACGGCGGCGGTTCGTGGCCGCGGCGCGGGTACGACCCCGCGCGGATGCGGTCGTAGTCGCCCGTCTGGACCCAGTCGACGAGCTCCTTCACGCGTCGCACCGCGAACGGGTGGTTCCGCTGGAGCTCCGCCCAGAAGCGCGCGTGTCGTGAGAAGAGGTCGTCCTCGCCGTGGTACTCGGTCGCTTGCTTCAAGAAGGCCTCGAAGTTCATGCCGGGGAGCGCACCGCCTGCGAGGCGCATCATCACCCGGCAAGGGTCGAGCGGGTCGGCGCGCACGAGCGCGGCTGCGCGGTCCGCGGACAGCTCGGCCGCGCGGGACCACTCCAAGAGGGCGTAGTAGACGGCCCGCGCGGGCAGCCCGAGCAGCAGCGACTTCGGGAGCGCGCCGTTCAGGAACTGGCCGAGCAGCACGAGGGCGGTCGTGTAGTAGTAGTGCTCGGAGAGCACGTGGCCGGTCTCGTGCGCAAGCACCGTCTGGACCTCGTCGATCGTGTAGCCCGAGACGAGCGAGGAATTCACGACCACGATCGGCTTGTTGGCGCCGAAGGTCATCGCGTTGACCTCGGCCTGGTTGTAGACGTAGAGGTCGGGCACGTAGGGCACGTCGAGGATCGTGATCGCCTGGACGTAGCGTCGCCAGACCTCCTCCAGCTGCTCGGGACCCACCTTCAGCGCGTTGCCGAGGACGACCTGGCGAAGCCGCTTCTCGTGGCCGAGATCGATGAGGCGCTTGATCACCGTGTCGAGCAGCGGCACGGCGTGGAGCGCGGAGGTGGCGGCGCGGTCCGCAGGATGCTCGTAGGCCTTCGGGCTGATCTGCTCGTAGCGGTACGACGTCTCGATGGTCATCGTCCCTCCCGGGCGCCGGAGCTGCGCCGGCGTCGTCTCGTGCGCACCAACGGCGCGTCCGAGCGTACCGCCTGCACCTTCGGCTCCCCGGGCGAGCTCGGGAATGCCGGCCCGTAGAGCGCGGCAGGCATGATGGGCGGATGGACGTCTCCTGGGAGCTGCGTGCCGGTGCGTCCAAGACCCAAGGATCGTTCCCGCCCGGTGCCGCAGGCTTCGTGCGCTCGCTCTCGCTCGCCGTCGTCCTGCAGTGGGCGGGGGCGGGGGCGATCCTGCCGCTGCTGCCCCTCTACGTGAAAGCGCACGGGGGCTCCGACGCGATCGTCGGCGCGGTGATGGGCGCCTACTTCGCCGCAGCGTTCGTCTTCCAGTATGGCGCAGGCCGGATCTCGGACCGCGTCGGGCGGCTCCCGGTCCTCGTGGGCGGCCTGTGCGTGTACGCGGCAGGCAGCTTCCTCTTCCTCCTACCGGGCGCCGCTGCGCTGGACGTCGCCTACCGCGCGCTCCAGGGCGCGGGCGCCGGCGCGTCGATGGTGGCGGCGCTCGCGATGCTGGCTCGGGCGCTCCCGCTCGCCTACCGCGGCCGTGCGACCGGGCGCGTCTACGGGGCCGAGCTGGCCGGCCTCGCGGTTGGTCCTGTGCTCGGGAGCCTTGCGGGGGTCGGCGCCATGCCCTGGCTGTTCCTCGCAGGCGGGGTCGCCTCCGTCGCCGCCGTGGTCCCGGTCCTCGCCGCGAGCCGCAGCGCGGACATGGTGGGGAAGATGGCCGGAGCGCAGGAGCACGCGCTTAGAGGCACGGTCGACGACGAGGAGCCCTCGGGTGAGGGGGACGGGGCGGCTGGCCGCGTCAGCACCCCCAAGCCCGGGGTGCGGCGGAGCGGGAGGATCGTCCGTCGCAAGACGGCGGAGCACGCGGTGTGGGGAGCGCTCCTCGCGTCGGCGACCATCGGCGTCACGAACGGCGTCTACGAGTCCTGCTGGACGCTGCTCATGACGCGCCATGGCGCCGCGACCTGGGAGGTGGGCGTCAGCTGGACGCTGTTCGCCTTCCCCTTCGCGCTCATGTCGCGGTTTGCTGGCTGGCTGGCGGACCGCCTCGACCGGCGATGGCTGGGCATCGTTGCACTGTGCTGGACGATCGGCTTCCTGGCTGGCTACCCGTTCGTCCCAGGAGTGGTCCTCCTCATGGTGCTGGGCATCTGGGAGTCGGCGGGGTTCGCGATCGCGCTGCCGGCGACCCAGTCGCTCCTCGGGGAGGGCACCTCGCCGGGGCGCCATGGCCATGTGCAGGGGCTGTTCGCCGCAAGCCAGACGGGCACGACGGCGCTCGCGGCAGCAGCGGGGGGCGAGCTCTTCGCCGTCGCGCCGTGGGTGCCGTTCGTCGCGGGCGCCGTCGGCGGCGCCCTCATGATCGTCGGGGTGGCCGTCTTGTGGCGCCGGGTGCCAGGACGGGTCCGCACGAGGTCGCCCGCGGGGGTCGTGCCCGCCGACCCCCAGGGCTGACGGAGGGCTGACGGCTGCCGGCGCGCCGGGACGCCGATCGGCTACGAATGGGCCATGGACGACACCATCTGGCAAGACGTGGACCGCTTCTTCACCGGCACGCTCCTGCCGCAGGACCCGGTCTTCGAGGAGACGCTGCGCGCCGCAGACGACGCGGGGCTGCCGCAGATCGGCGTGTCGCCTCCGCAGGGCATGCTCCTCCACGTCCTGGTACGGGCCATCGGCGCGCGCCGGGTGCTCGAGATCGGGACCCTCGCGGGGTACAGCACCATCTGGATGGCCCGTGCGGTGCCCGCGGGCGGCTCGGTGGTGACCCTCGAGCTCGACTCCCACCACGCCGAGGTGGCTCGGCGGAACTTCTCGCGCGCAGGTGTGGACGGCGTGGTCGAGCTCAGGCTCGGTCCCGCGCTGGAATCCCTCGCGAGGATCGAGGAGGAGGGTCGTGGCCCCTTCGATCTCGTCTTCGTCGATGCGGACAAGCGGACCTACCCGGAGTACCTCCGTTGGGCGCTCCGGCTGGCGAGGCCCGGGACGCTCGTCGTCGTGGACAACGTGGTGCGCGACGGGAAGATCCTCGAGGCCGGCTCGCAAGACCCCACAACCGAGGGGGTCCGGCGTGCGCTGGAGCTGATGGGCGAAGAACCTCGTCTGGTCGGGACCGCGATCCAGACCGTGGGCTCGAAGGGCTACGATGGCTTCGCGGTCGCGCTCGTGACGCGCTGAGCTCCGAGCGGGTCGAGCTCGCCCGCGGCGGCGCCTAGCCTGGGGATGGTGACCAGCCCTGCCGCCGGCGCACCGTCCCAGTCGCTCGAGCCCGCACCGTCCTCCGTCGACGAAGTGCTCGCCCTCGTGCGGGCGAGCGGGGGCCGGGCCACCCCATCGAGGCGAGTCCTCATCGAGGTGCTCTTCGAGTCACGCGATCACCGCTCGGTCGAGGACCTGGCCGCGGCCGTCCAATTGCGAGCGCCCGACGTCCATCTGTCCACGGTCTATCGGAACTTGGAGGAGCTGGAACGGCTGGGCGTGATCGTCCACACCCACCTCGGTCACGGTCCTGCCACCTACCAGCTCGCGGGGAGCGCCCACGCGCATTTGGTGTGCGAGCGCTGCGGGCGGCGGTTCGAGGCGCCCGAAGAGCTCTTCGCCGGCCTCGCCCGGGCCGCGGCGGACCGGTACGGCTTCGCGATCGATCCTCGGCACTTCGCCATCCTCGGCCGCTGTGCCGACTGCCTTGCGAATGTGACCGGAGAACCCGGGTAGGGCAAGCTTGTTCCGGCAGGGATCGGAGCGTCCCGGCGCCCGGCTCCGGCCGGGACAGGCTCAAGGACAAGGACACGAGGTGAAGAAACGGTGCGGAAGCTGTACCTGACGCTGATCGGGATGACCCTCGTCTTCGCGTGCGCGATGTCCTTCGCAACGCTGGCCGTGTACGTGGACGCGTGGTGGCCGGGGGTGGTGGCCGCCGGCGTCGTCGCCGTCTTCCTCGCGATCGGCGGGGCCGTGATCCCAGGCTCGCTGCGATCGCTCTCCGGAGGTTACGCCCGCACGGCTCGCGCCGCAGTGATCGCGGCCAGCTCGTGGTGGGGGCTCGAGCTCTTCGTCATGGCGCTCATCACCTGGATCCTCGGGAAGCGCTCGGTGGGCCCGAACAACGCGTACCTCACGCTCGGGTTGCTCATCTTCCTCGGTTTCGTCGGCCTGGGCATCCAGGGCTTTCTCGCGACGACTGCGTGGTTCGTCCACGTGCGCAACGAGTCGATCGTCGTCCCTCGGCGCCGGGAACGGCTCGAGCGCGAGGCGCGCCTTGGGCTCCACGACGCCCAGGAGCACGGCTCCTTCAGCGGGCACACACCGCCGGTCGCTCAGGCATAGAAGCGTCGGGGAGCAGCCGGGCCGGTCGAAGCCCTCCCGGGGCTCAGGCGTCCCGGGAAGCACCCTGCGTCCTCGGCACGTCCAGACCGTAGAGACGCGCTCAAGGTCGCTGCCCGAAGAGGTGCCATCCTGCTTCGGCCCACGCTGCGAGGGCGAGCAGCCGCCCGAGCCACGAGCCGCAGATCGCGTGCACGACCGAGCCGATCCCCGGCAGCCGGCGCACGACGCAGGTCACGACCAGCCATGCCGCCCACCCCGCGCCGATGACAGCCCAGACCACCGCCCCGACCGTCACTGGGCGCCGCCCTCGGGAGGTGTCGAGCGACGGTCCGGCTCTCCGCGTGCCGGCAGCCGCCATCCGAGCGCGAGGTAGAGACCGACGAGGAGCCATACGGCGAAGAGGAGCGCCCGTCCCCAGTGGTGATCGGTGACGCTGCCGGCGAGGCGGCTGAAGGTCGGGAGGGTGTGCTTTTGTTCCACGAAGCTGGTCAGGTCCCAGCCGATGGTTGCCGCGATGAGCAGCACCCACACGAGCGTGCCGACCACGGTCGGCGGGCTCGCCCGCCCGCCGGGCAGCTCTCCGCGCAGACCACGGATTGCGTCGCGCACCCAGGTCCGGCTGCGCTCGTGCTGGCGGCCCCTGCCCGCGACGAGCGCAAGTGCCAGCACCACGGCGACCGCGGCGAGGATGCTCGCGTGCGACGCCGCCGTGTAGCGTCCCTGGAGCCCCTCCCACGCGGCGAAGGCGACCAGCACGAGGGCCGCGAGGAGACGGGGCAGCGGCCAGAGCAGCCACAGGATCGGCCGCCGCCGGGTGCGCATGGGCGAGAGCCTACGTTCACGCCGTGTTGATGCGAAGGCGAGGCAATTTGACGGCGTGTTGACGTGTGCCGGGTTTGACTGGGCGCATGGGTGATCTTCTCGCGCTGGTCGGCTTCGCGGGGTTCCTCGCCGTCATGCTCGGACTGATCTGGGCGCTCGATCGGGTATGAGCGTCGTCGAGGGCGTCCTCCTCGCGGTGGCGATCGCTGTGTTCGTCTACGTCGCCCTCGCGCTCTTCAAGCCCGAGTGGTTCTGAGGAGGCGAGCCCGTGGGCTTCTTCTGGACCATCGTGGCCCTCGTCGTCGTGCTGGCGTTCACCTGGCGGTACTTGGGCTCCTACATGGAGGCCGTCTTCGACGGCCGGGTCCGCTTCCTCTCCTGGGTGGAACGCCCCTTCTATCGACTGCTCAGGACGGACCCCGCACACGAGCAGACCTGGAAGCGCTACGCGAGCTCGCTCGTCGTCTTCTCCGGGCTGTTCCTTGCGTTCGGGTACCTGCTCCTGCGCGTCCAGGGCTCCCTGCCGCTCGACCCCCAGCGCCTGGGAGCCGTCCCGCCCGCGCTCAGCTTCAACACGATCGTCTCGTTCGTCACGAACACGAATTGGCAGAACTACGGCGGCGAGACGACGATGTCGTACTTCTCCCAGATCGGCGTGCTCACGGTGCAGCAGTTCGTGAGCGCCGCGGTCGGCATCGCGGTGGCGGTCGCGGTCGTGCGAGGCCTCACCCGCAGGGGCTCGGAGACCATCGGGAACTTCTGGGTGGACATCACCCGGTGTCTGCTGTACATCCTGCTGCCGATCGCCTTCGTCGTGGGGGTCGTCCTCGTGAGCCAGGGCGCCGTGCAGACGCTGGCGGGGCCGGTGACCGTCCACGACGCGCTGAACGGGGTGACCCAGACCATTCCCCGCGGACCCGTGGCCTTCATGGGGTCGATCATGCAGCTGGGCACCAACGGCGGGGGGTTCTTCAACGCCGATCTGGCCCATCCCTTCGAGAACCCGACCGCGCTCACGAACCTTCTCTACATCTGGTGCACCCTGTCGATCCCCTTCGCGCTCACCTACACCTTCGGCAAGATGGCGGGCAGCGTCCGCCAGGGTGCTGCGCTGCTCGCTGCGATGGTGGTCATCTTCGGCGTCTGGGTCGGCTTCAGCTCCTACGCCGAGCACCGACCGAACCCGGCGGTCGCTGCGGCCGGAGTCAGCGCGCAGCCCACCGGGAACATGGAGGGCACCAACGTGCGCTTCGGCGACACCTCGAGCGCGCTGTTCGACGTGGCGAACACCCAGACCTCCAATGGCGGCGTCGACAGCTCCATCGACTCGTTCAACGCGATGGCCGGGTTCGGTGCGCTGAGCGGCATGATGCTCGGGGAGGTTTCCCCCGGAGGGGTGGGCAGCGGGCTCTACACGATCCTTTTGTTCGCGATCGTGGCGGTGTTCATCGGTGGCCTCATGATCGGCAGGACGCCGGAGTACCTGGGCAAGAAGATCCAGGCGAGGGAGGTGAAGCTCGCGGGGCTGGGCATTCTCGTGATGCCCGTCGTCGTGCTCGTGCTGACCGGCATCGCGGTGTCGATCCATGCCGGGAGGGCCGGTCCGCTCAACGCTGGACCCCATGGGTTCAGCGAGATCCTCTACGCCTTCACCTCCCAGGCGAACAACAACGGCTCGGCGATGGCGGGGCTCACAGGCAACCACGCGTTCTACAACGTCACCGGTGCGGTCGCGATGCTGCTGGGCCGGTTCGGGGTCATCGTGCCGAGCCTCGCGTTGGCGGGCGGGCTCTGCAAAAAGGGCGTCGTGCCCACGTCGGAGGGCACGTTCCGCACGGACAGCACGATGTTCGTCGGGCTGGTGATCGGCGTGATCCTCATCGTGGGGGGCCTCACGTTCTTCCCCGCGGTCGCGCTCGGGCCGATCGCGACAGCCCTGAGCCACCGGTTCTACTCGGTGGTGGTCGTGCTCGGGCACGCCGGCCTCCTGCTCGCACGCGTGGTGGGGCTACGGTGAGCGGACCCGGGGTGCCTCGGTCCCTTCCCGCTCACCACGGACCGTCGAGCGAGGCTCGGCGAGGGCCGGCTCGAAGCGGCAGCAAGGGCATCGCCGGCCAGCGGAGCCTCTTCGACCCGGAGATCCTCCGCTACGCGCTCGTCGAGGCGCCGAGGAAGCTCGACCCGCGCACACAGGTGAAGAACCCGGTCATGTTCGTGGTCCTGATCGGCACCGTCGTCACGTTCGCAGAATCGGTCGCACACCCGACGCTGTTCAGTTGGTCGATCACGATCTGGCTCCTGCTCACGGTCCTGTTCGCGAACTTCGCGGAGGCAATGGCCGAAGGAAGGGGCAAGGCCCAAGCCGACACGCTCCGGCGGATGCGATCGGACACCGAGGCACGGCGGCTCGACCGCAACGGCGCGGAGACCCGGGTCGCGGCGTCCGAGCTGGCAAAGGGCGACCTCGTCGTGTGCGAGGCGGGCGACTTCATCCCCTCGGACGGAGAGATCGTGGAAGGTGTCGCCTCGGTCGACGAGTCCGCGATCACCGGTGAGTCCGCGCCGGTGATCCGTGAGTCCGGCGGCGACCGCTCCGCGGTCACCGGCGGGACGAGGGTGCTCTCGGACCGCATCGTCGTCCGCATCACCGCCGAGCCGGGCAAGACGTTCATGGACCGGATGATCCAGCTCGTCGAGGGCGCCGAACGGCAGAAGACGCCGAACGAGATCGCGCTCACCATCCTCCTCGCCGTCCTCACGCTCGTCTTCCTGCCCGTCGTGGTCGTCCTCGAGCCCTTCGGTCGCTACTCGGGCGGGTCCGTCTCGGTCGTCATCCTGGTCTCCCTGCTCGTCTGTCTCATCCCGACCACGATCGGCGCGCTGCTCTCCGCGATCGGGATCGCCGGGATGGACCGGTTGGTCCAGCGCAACGTGCTCGCGATGAGCGGCCGGGCGGTCGAGGCCGCAGGGGACGTCCAGACGCTGCTCTTGGACAAGACCGGGACGATCACCCTCGGGAACCGGATGGCGGAGGCCTTCTATCCGGTGGGCGGCCACGACGAGCAGGAGGTCGCGGATGCTGCACAGCTGGCGTCGCTCGCGGACGAGACGCCCGAGGGCCGCTCGATCGTCGTCCTCGCCAAGGAGCGGTTCGGCATCCGCGAGCGGGAGCTGAGCGGCCCCCGCGAGCTGGTGCCGTTCTCTGCGACCACGCGCATGTCAGGGATCGACGTCGACGGTCGCCGGATCCGCAAGGGCGCGGCAGAAGCGGTGCGCCGGTGGGTCGTCGAGCAGGGCGGAACGGTGCCCGAGCGGCTCGACGAGATCGTCGAGTCGATCTCCCGGCAGGGCGCGACGCCGCTCGTGGTCGCCGACGGTCCCGACGTGCTCGGCGTGATCGAGCTGAAGGACGTGGTGAAAGAGGGCATCCGGGAGCGCTTCGCCGAGATGCGCGCGGCGGGCATCAGGACGGTCATGATCACCGGGGACAACCCGCTCACCGCGGCGGCGATCGCCCAGGAGGCAGGTGTCGACGACTTCCTCGCCGAGGCGACGCCAGAGACCAAGCTCGAGCTCATCAAGGCGGAGCAGGAGGGAGGAAGGCTGGTCGCGATGACCGGAGACGGCACGAACGACGCGCCGGCCCTGGCCCAGGCCGACGTCGGGGTGGCGATGAACACGGGGACGACCGCCGCGAAGGAGGCCGGCAACATGGTCGACTTGGACTCGAACCCGACGAAGCTCATCACAATCGTCGAGATCGGCAAGCAGCTGCTCATCACCCGCGGCTCGCTCACGACCTTTTCGATCGCCAACGACGTGGCGAAGTACTTCGCCATCATCCCCGCGCTGTTCGTCGCGACGTACCCCCAGCTCGCCGACCTGAACATCATGAGGTTGCACAGCCCGCAGTCCGCGGTGCTCGCCGCGGTCATCTTCAACGCGCTGGTGATCGTCGCGCTGATCCCCCTGGCACTGCGCGGCGTGAAGTGGCGGCCGAGCAACGCCGCGGCGATCCTGCGGCGCAACGTCTGGATCTACGGCGTGGGAGGCATCATCGTGCCGTTCGTCGGCATCAAGGTGATCGACCTCTTCCTCACCGCCGTCCACTGGTACTGAGAGGATTTGCGCCGTGAGCAGGCCATTGCGAGCAGGCCAGCATCAGCAGACCATCGTGAGCAGGGCATCGTGAGCAGGGCATTGTTGCACCTCCGGCGCGCCGTGAGCGCGATCGTCGTCTTCACGGCGGTCTTCGGCTTCGCCTACGTGCTGGTGGGGACCGGCGTCGCGCAACTCTTCTTCCGCCACCAGGCCGACGGCTCGCTCACGAAGAACGGCTCGACGCTGATCGGCCAGAACTGGAACGGCTACTCCACCACGAAGATCCTCGACCCGCAGTGGTTCCACGGGCGCCCCGATGCGGACGACCCGCTCGTCGCGACAGGAAGGCGGGGCGAATCGGGCGCCACCAACCTGGGCCCGCGATCGGAGGCGCTGGTGAAGGAGGTGCACGCGCTCGTGGTCGCGTGGCACGCGGTGGGTGTCGACCCGACGACGGACCTCGTGACGACGTCGGGGAGCGGCCTCACACCTGATATCACCCCGGCGGACGCGATCGCGCAGATCCCAATGGTGGCGAAGGCGACGGGAGTCTCTGCGTCGCGGCTGCGCAGGCTCATCCGCCAGGAGACCCACGGCGCCCAGCTCGGGTTCCTCGGTTCGCCGTACATCGTGGTCCTTCGGCTGAACGAGGCGCTCGCGCACCTGCGGCGCTGAGCGTCGCAGGCCGCGCCGATCACCTGGCGAGCTGCCGACCGGCAGTGCTCAGGAGGGCTCGTCCACGAGCTGGTAGC
>JAJYYT010000017.1:0-3006 GCA_021800645.1 Actinomycetes bacterium | reverse complement strand
GATCCCGGGCTGGGTCCGCAGCATGGTGCCGGCGGGGCCGAGCTTGCGCCGCAGCCGGTGGGCATAGACGCGCAGGTAGTGGGCTTCGGCCCCGTAGGCCGAGCCCCACACCTCGCGCAGGATCATCTGGTGCGTGCAGACCTTCCCGACGTGGCGGGCGAGGTAGGCGAGCAGGTCGAATTCGCGTGCGGTGAGCTCGAGGTCCTTGCCGTCGAGGCGGGCCATGTGGTGCACGAGGTCGACCTCCAGCCCGCCGACGCAGACGGCCGGCACCTCGTCGGCGCCGTGAGCGTGGTGGCGGAGCGCCACGCGCAGGCGGGCCTCCAGCTCCGCCATGCCGAAGGGCTTGGTCATGTAGTCGTCGGCGCCGGCGTCGAGGAGCGTGACCTTCCTCGCTTCGGAGGCGGCTGCCGAGAGCACGATCACAGGCACCTGCGTCCACTGGCGGGCCCGTCGCACGACTTCGACGCCGTCCATGTCCGGCAGCCCGAGGTCCAGGATCACGACGTCAGGAGAGGTGAGCGACAGCTGGGAGATCCCCTGTGCGGCGGTCCTGGCCACGACCACCTCGTGCCCGCGCGAGCCGAGCGCGATCTCGAGGGCGCGAAGCAGCGCACGGTCGTCGTCGACGACGAGGATCCGCGCCATCCCTCACCCCTCTGCCGGGACATCGGCCGCAGGGAGCGTGACGACGAAGCGGGCGCCACCTCCAGGGGCGTCCTCGACGCGCACGGTCTGCCCGTGCGCGTCGACGAAGGCCTTCGCGATCGCGAGCCCGAGCCCCGCGCGGCCCTGCGCGCCGGGCCGGCTGAACATGGTGAAGACGCGCTCGCGCTCGGAGGGCGGTACGCCCGGACCCTGGTCGCTCACCGACAGCGCGACGACGCCGCCACCGGCCTCGGCCGAGACGCGGACCTGGCTGCCGTCGGGTGAGTGGCGGGCCGCGTTGTCGAGCAGGTTGGCGAGCACCTGCTCCATGAGCACCACGTCCACGTCGACCGGGGGGAGGTCGTCGGGCAGGTCGAGGCACACCTGTGTGGGCGCGACCGCGCTCGCGCGCACGCCTCCCTCCACGACGTCGGAGACCGGGGTGATCGCCCGGCGCAGCTCGAGGGTGCCCGACTGGATCCGCGTCATGTCGAGCAGGTTCGCGACGAGCCGGTCGAGCGCGTCGGAGCGCTCCTCGATCAGCGCGAGCAGCTCCTCTCGGTCGCGCTCGGTCAACGTGCCCTGGCCGTCTGCCCGGCGCAACGCGCTGACCGCGGTCTTCACGGAGGCGAGCGGGGTCCGCAGGTCGTGGGAGACCGCCCCCATGAGCGCAGCGCGCAGCGCGTCGACCTGCTCGAGCAGCTCGGTCCGCATCGCCTGCTCTCGAAGCTGGCTCGCCTCCAGGGCGAGCGCGGCTTGGTTCGCGTAGGTCCGCGCCAGCTCCAGCTCGCGGCGCCCGAGAGCTGTCCCTGTCAACCCGACCAGACCGACCGGGCGCCCGTGAGCGACGAGCGCGATCCACACGGCGCCGTCGGCCTGCTTGCTCGGGTGGTCCGAGGCCGTGTGGGGCCGCAGGCGCTCGGCCCGCCCAGCAGCAGGCGCGAGCGCCGTGACGTCGCCGGCGGGCGGGCGTCCGGCGGTCGCGGCGACCGTCAGACGGCGGTCGTCCTCTGGGTCGGGGACGAGCACGGCCACCCAGCGCGCGCCGAACGACTGGTGCAGCGAGCCGGCGATCACGCCGAGCACGCCAGTCACCGGCTGGTCTTCGATGAGGAGGTCGGAGAGCTCGTAGAGCCGGCGAGCCGCGTCCGCGTCCCGCCGCGCGTCGAGCCGCGCGCGCTGGAGGAAGGCGACCACCCTCGCCACGATGAGCACGACGACCGCGTAGACCGCGAGCGCGGCCCAGTTCTGGGCGGCCCCCACCGTCAAGGTGCCGTAGGGGGGGAGGAAGAGGGCGTCGTAGGCGACGAAGCCGGCGGCCATGGCGAGGACGCCGCTCGCCAGGCCCCCCACCGCGACCCCTGCGACGACCGGGACCACGAGCACCAGGGCCGGGGTCGCGAGCGAGAGATGCGCCCGGACCGGGAGCATCGCGCCGCAAAGGACGCCGATCCCGGCGAACGCCAGGAGCGCGCCGAGCATCCACCGCTTCACCGCGCCGAACGACCTCTCTTCCGCGAGAGCTTTCGCAGGGAAGTGTAGGAGCGACGCGCGCCGCGACGGATGCGCGCGCCGGTCCTTCGGTGTGTGTGGCGCAAGGTCGCGAGGTGGGTGCTGCACCGTGGTGCCTGCATTGGACGTCCGCCATGATGGAGGCGTGCAGGAACCCGCCGTGGTCGACGAAGAGGCGGCGCAGGCGGTTCGACCCGCCGGGCGGTTCCGCATCTACCTCGGTGCCGCCGCCGGGGTCGGCAAGACGGTGGCCATGCTCGACGAGGGGTGGCGCCGTCACGAACGCGGCGCGGACGTCGTGATCGGCTTCGTCGAGACCCACGGCAGACCGAGGACCGCCGAGAAGATCCGCGACCTCGAGGTCGTCCCGCGCAAGGCGGTCCAGTACCGCGGGGCGACCTTCTACGAGATGGATCTCGACGCGGTCCTGCGGCGACGTCCGGAGGTCGCGCTCGTCGACGAGCTCGCCCACACGAACGTGCCCGGCTCCGGTCCGCACGCGAAGCGCTGGGAGGACGTCCTCGATCTCCTGGACGCGGGGATCGCGGTGATCAGCACCGTCAACATCCAGCACCTGGAGAGCCTCGCGGACGCGGTGGAGATGATCACCGGCGTGCGGATCCGAGAGCGGGTGCCCGACTGGGTCGTGCGACGCGCGGACCAGCTCGAGCTCATCGACTCGTCCGCGGACCAGCTCCGCCGCCGGATGCTCCACGGGAACATCTACCCCCCGGACCAGGTGCCTGCCGCGCTCAACGGCTTCTTCCGGACCGAGAACCTGGTCGCGCTGCGCGAGCTCGCGCTGCGCTTCGTGGCGGACGAGACCGAAGAAGAGCTGCTCCGGTT
>JAJYYT010000398.1 GCA_021800645.1 Actinomycetes bacterium | reverse complement strand
TGGCGCGCTCGACCGCCGCGTTCGCGGTGCGCGCCGAGGCCTCGGGCGTGCGTCTGCGGACGGAGGTGTCGCCGGGCCTGCAGGGTCTCTTCGATCCGCAGCGTGCTCGCCAGGCGATCGACAACCTCCTCGACAACGCCCTCAAATTCGCACCCGCCGGGTCGCAGATCCGGCTACGGGCGGCGCCGGTGGCGGGCGAAGACGGTGGTGGGGGCGCAGGCACCTCCGGCGGGGTCGCCCTCGAGGTCTCCGACGCCGGCCCGGGATTCCCGCCCGAGTACCTGCCGCACGCCTTCGAGCGTTTCAGCCGGCCGGACTCGAGCCGGGCGAGAAGTCAGGGCGGGACGGGCCTCGGCCTTGCCATCGTGCAGGCCATCGCCCTCGCTCACGGGGGAACGGCGACGGCCCGAAACGCGCCCGGCGGGGGAGCCGTCGTGGCGGTCACGTTCCCGGATGCGGCGGAACGGCGCTCGGGCGCAGCACCGACGCGTCTACACGCCGGCTGAGCGTCCGCGAGACGCTCCCCCCGATCGTGAGTCCCGGCCGTCCGCCGGTCTCACTCGCCGCCGAGGAGGCGGCGCACGACGGCGAGCCTCTCGGGAACGACGCTCCACCACGTCCACCTGCCGCGCCGCTCTCCGGTGATGAGGCCCGCCTCTGTCAGCACCCTCGTGTGATGGGAGATCGTCGGCTGGCTCTTGCCGAGAGGGGCTTCGAGGTTGCAGCTGCAGACCTCGCCCGCCGCGGCAACGAGCGAGACGAGCCGGAGGCGGACCGGGTCGCCGAGGGCCGCGAGGATCGCGGCCAGCTCGGCCGCGTCGGCGGCCGAGAGCGGAGAGTCGGTGAGAGGGGCGCAGCAGAGAGGTGCTTCCTCTCCTGTCGGCGGTTTCAGGGTGACGACTCGTGCCGGCATGTCATCGTCTCCCTTCTCCGGCCGCGGACAGCACAGCGTTGTTGCCGCCGCGAGCGGAGGATGCATCGGGGCCGGCGTCCCCGGAGTCGCCCGAGTCGCGGCCGGCGGGGTGATAGAAGCGGCGGCGCGCCCAGATTGCCACGTAGACGAGACCGACGAGGGCGGGCACCTCGATGAGAGGACCGACGACTCCGGCGAGGGCCTGGCCGCTCGTCACGCCGAAGACGCCGATGGCGACTGCGATGGCGAGCTCGAAGTTGTTGCTGGCGGCGGTGAAGGCGAGCGTGGTCGTTCGCTCGTAGCCGAGGTGCAGGCGGTATCCGAGGGCGAAGGACCCCGCCCACATGATGGCGAAGTAGGCGACGAGCGGAGCGGCGATGCGGGCTACGTCCGCCGGGTGGTGACTGATGGCGTCGCCCTGGAGCGCGAAGAGCAGGACGACGGTGAAGAGCAGGCCGTACAGCGCGAGGGGGCCGATGCGCGGCAGGAACCGGCGCTCGTACCAGTCCCTTCCTCGCCACCGCTCTCCCAATGTGCGGCTCGCCCATCCGAGGACGAGCGGGACTCCGAGGAAGATGAGCACGCTCCTAGCGACGGTCCACATCGAGATCTGCGCGCTTGCTGTCGAGAGCCCGAGCCACGCGGGCAGCAGGTGCAGGTAGAAGTAGGCAAGAGCGGCGAAACACAGCACCTGGAAAACCGAGTTCAACGCCACCAGCACGGCCGCCGCCTCCCCGTCTCCACCGGCGAGGTCGTTCCAGATGAGCACCATCGCGATGCAGCGCGCCAAGCCGACGATGATGAGCCCGGTGCGGTAGGCGGGCAGATCGGGCAGCATCGCCCAGGCGAGGGCGAACATGACCGCCGGACCGATCACCCAGTTGAGGACGAGAGAGGGGACCATGAGCTTGCGGTCCGAGGTGACCCCTCCGAGCTCCCCGTAGCGGACCTTGGCGAGCACCGGGTACATCATCACGAGGAGTCCGAGCGCGATCGGAAGGCTCGTGCCGGCGACCTCCACCCCCCCGAGCGAGCTGTCGAGATGGGGGAAGAGATGTCCGAGCCCGAGGCCGGCTCCCATCGCAAGAGCGATCCAGAGCGGCAGGAAGCGGTCGAGCGTCGAGAGCCGGGAAGCGACGCTGCGAGTCTCGGACACACGAGCCTCGTCATCTGTCATATTGACAACAGTCTATACGTCAAAGCGAGGTGGTGACTTCCGGCCCTAGCCGGAAGCAGGCGACGCGGCTCATGGTGAGGGGCATGGCACGGATCGCGACCTATGCACGCCCCTCGACCCTGGACGAGGCACTGACTCTCTTCGACTCGGAGCGGTCGGTGGTGATCGGCGGCGGCACGACGCTCGCGAGGCGCCCAGCCTCGAGCGAGCTCGCCGTCGTCGACCTCCAACAAGTCGGCCTCGGCGGCATCAGCATCGACGGGGACAGAGCGCGAGCCGGTGCCATGGCGACCCTCGACGAGCTCGCCCGAGCCGAGGGGCTGCCCGAAGCCGTGCGGGAGGCCGCCCGTCGCGAGCTGCCGAGCACCCTCAGGGCGGTTGCGACCCTCGGCGGGTTGGTCGCCGCGGCGAGCGCAGACAGCGAGCTTCTCACCGTCCTTCTCGTCCATGAGGCGCTCGTCAGCGTCGCAGCCCACAGGGTCGGCACCGAGGAGCCGCTCGAGGCTTACCTCGCCTCGTCCTCGCGCGCCCGCATGGGCATAGTGACGGCAGTCACGTTCCGGATCTCGGGCCACACCGCCGTCGCCCGCACCGCGCGCAGCCGTGCCGACCGCCCGATCGTCGCCGCAGCTGCACGTGTCGGGCCGGACGGCCACCGGCGCCTCGCCCTCTGCGGCGTGGCGCCGACGCCGGTGCTCGTCGACAGCGCTGCGGAGGTGGAGCCGCAAGGCGACTTCCGCGGCTCGAGCGAGTACCGGGCGGCGCTCGCCCGGATCCTCTCTTCCCGCGTCATCGAGGAGGTTTCGTGATGCAGATCCGCCTCAACGTGAACGGCTCGCCGATCGCCGTCTCATGCGAGCCCGGCGAGTCGCTCCGAAGCGTGCTGCGCCGGCAGGGACTCTTCAGCGTCCGCTACGGCTCCGACACCGGCGAGACGGGTGCGGCGGCCGTCCTCGTGGACGGCCGGCTC
>JAJYYT010000397.1 GCA_021800645.1 Actinomycetes bacterium | reverse complement strand
TGTCCTCGAGGCCGATCTGGGTGGCGACGCCGTAGTCGCGGAGCAGGAAGTACGGGGGCGACGTGACGACGCAGTCGACCGAGCTCTCGGGCAGCCGGCGGAGCTGCTCGCGGGCATCACCGAGGATCACCGTGTTGCGGGGCGCCGGGTTCACCTTTCGCCTCCCGCCAGGTACTCGACGGCACCGTCGGTTGTCGTCGCGGCGAACAGGCTCCCGTTGAGTCGTCCATCCCTCCCGATGGCCGTGGCGATCTGGTGGCAGCGCCGCTCGTTAGGTGCGATCCAGAGCACGCGCGGGAATACCTCGTGGCGAGCCTGCTCGCGACCCGAGCGGTAGTAGGCGTCGTAGGCGCGGCACTTCCGAAGGACGGCAGGCAGATGCTCGGTGCCGCGGTCCATCTCGATGAAGTGCCGCAGCTCATACTCTCCGATCCCGAGGGCGACGAAGAGGTCCGGTCGCAGGAGCTTCCGCCCGCTCATGTCGGAGTACGACCTCCAACAGGCGGGCTCGGCTTGTGCTTCCAGCAACTCGACGCGTCCTGCACGATCGGCGAGGATCAACTCGACGACGAGCTCGCTCACCGCCAGGGTGTGATCGACGAAACTCGCCGACGGCTCCCGGAAGCGACGCCTCGGGCCATCGAGGCCGATCAGGCGCTGGCCGACGGGGCCGAGGGCGTAGACGAACGATCCTGAGCCGGCGCGCACGCCTCCGATGCGCCGCTCCAGCCGGATAAGGAGCCGGTTCCACGCCAAGCGTTCGAGTGATCGCCGGCAGGCTCGGCTCGCCGCCTCGGCGCTGCCGTGCGCCTCGTCTGCGAAGTGGACGCGGGCGATCTGACGCCCGCTCATCAAGCGGAGCTCGGCAACCTGGGAGACGATGGCGATCTCGCGAACGCTCAGCTCGTCCCGCAGCCTGACGAGCTCGGCGTCCGAGGTGCGCACCACGCTCATCGCCCGCCCCCTTCCATGCCCCGTGTCCGCGCCGCTGGCGTTGGAGGAAGAGGTGATTGGTGAACGGGCAGGGCGACGCGGACGGTCAGCCATCCCCCTGTGGGTGTCGGCTTGGCCGCATCCTCGGCACTCATGGCGAGCCTGCGGTCACCGTGCCTCGTACAGCTCGTGGCCATCGGCCGATCTGAGGGAGCTGCTGGCCCGAGGAGGCGAGGATGCGAAGTCGCATGAGCGACAGTCCGCGCCACTGGTGGATGCGCCACAGCTGACGACCAGGAAGAACGCCGCGCCGTGCTCGACGCGACCGGACGACCGATCGGACATGTCCCGACCCCCGTCATCAGGCACCTCCTCGGCGTCGCCGAGGCGACAGGTCGTCGTCAGGTGAGCGGCGACGACCATCGATGAGCTTCTCGATGGTGGCGTCGACCTCGCTCCTCGGCACGCCGTAGAGCGCTCGCGATCGGGCGAGCACTGACTCGGGGTCGCGTTTCGGTGGCGACGGTGGGAACGTCCTCGCGCTGCACCACGGCTGGAGAGCGTTGTCGGCGACGAGCTGCACGTAGCACTCGAAGGCGCCAAGCGACGTGAAGTCCTCCGGCGCCGGCGGTCGTCCAGTGGGTGCGAGGGCGCGGGCGTCCTCCGGCGCGAGGGCAAAGCAGAGGCGGCTCCGGGCGTTGGCGAGGACGGCCGAGCGGATCACCGGCTGCATCTGGCTCAAGTGCTGGTGACTGAGCACGAAGCCCACGCCGAGTCCTCTCGACATGCTGAGCGAGTCGGCGATGTCGTGGCCGATGTTGAGGTAGTCCTGGAATTCATCTACGTAGATGAAGCAGGCGTGCCGCCGTCCTGGCTCGATGGCCGAGCGGCCGAGCGTCGCCTGCCAGAGGAGGCTGAGCACGAGGGAGCCGAGGGTGGCGGCCGCCTCCGGACCAAGGAGCCCCTTCGCCAGGTTCACGAGCAGCACGCGGCGCTTCGTGAAGATGTCGACCGGCTCGAACTTGGGAGCAGCCTGGCCGATGATCCCGCGGATCATTGGGTTCACCACCATGTTCCGCCACTTGTTGAGCGTCGGGGCGATGGCGGCGGCCTTCTCCGCCTCGCTCCAGGCCTCATAGCTCGCCCACCACGGCTCGAGGCCGAGCGGGTCGTGGATTTGTGACACGACACGGCGCCGGAAGGACGGGTTCGTGAGCAGCGGCGCCAGCATGGCGAGCGTCATCCCCGGCACCCGTGCCAACGTGGCGAACGAGTTGCCCATGATGTCGGCGGTCCGCTGCCCCCAGGAGTCGGCGAAGCGGACATGGAAGGCGTTCAGCAGCTGGTCGGCGACGAGCTCGGGTGGGCGCCCCATCGAGGCGAGCGGGTTCAAGCCGACGACGACCCCGGTCGGGTCCGTCGGGTCGATGACGACGTCGAGGCGGTCTTCGGGGATCCGCGCGAGGACGTCGCGGATGAGATCTGACTTCGGCTCGATCACCGCCAGGCCGCGACCGGCAGCAAGATCCTGCTCGATCAGGTGCAAGGCAGCCGTCGACTTCCCGACGCCGACCGGGCCGATGATGTGGAGATTGCGGAGAGAGTCCGAGGTGCCGAGGGCGAGTGGCCGCTCCCGACCCGGGTAGGTAGCCTCGCCAAGAACTCGCCCGTGCTCTGCGATCGCCTTCGACGGCGGCAGCTGGCGGCTGCCGGCCGAGTCGACGGGCAGCTCGCTCGTCGCTCCGATCGGCAGCGCCGAGAGCGCGGCGACCTCTCTCACGTTCAGCCGCAGGCGCCACCAGAGTGCGTCCGGCCGGTCAACCGAGGTCTTGTCGATCGCCCGCCCGTACACGCGAAGACCAGGAGCATCGAGCGTCCTGAGGGCGCCCATGGCGTGGCGGAGCAGCTGGCGGCGCCGCTCCTTCGACTCCGCCGCTACGGCGAGGCGCCCGATCGCACGCCAGCCGGGCTCAGCGCGCTTGGTGGCGAGGGCCTTTCGCTCCTCGGCGTCGAGGGGCTCGCCCGAGCCGAGCAACGTGCCGATCGTGAGGGCCACGAACGACTCGTGGGCGATCGCCTTCGTCGGCACGGCGGCAGGGCTCAGGTGCGTCCCGAGAATCCACTGCAGGAGGAGGTACTCGT
>JAJYYT010000396.1 GCA_021800645.1 Actinomycetes bacterium | reverse complement strand
GGGGTGCACCTCGCGTACCTGGGGGAGGGAGATCAAGCTCTCTGAGAGCGCGGGGTTGTACTTCATCGTGCAGGTGCCGAAGAGGCTGATGCCCATCATCCCGAGCGTCTGTTGGGATAGGTGAAGGTAATGGCGCAGGACCTCCCACTCGCTCAGCTCGGGGAGCGAAGGAGGTCTGCGCCGGCGTGCAGCTGGCGCGACCAGTTCGGCGGCGTCCCCTGCAACGGCGGCAACGTCGGGCTCGACCTCGGGGACGACCACGCCCCGGCGGCCGGGGTGGCCGATCTCGTGGACGAGGGGCTCGTCCCACACCGCGGCGTGGTAGCGACGCGGACGATCCATGCTCATCGTCCCTTCTCCTCTCCGTGCGCGATGATCTCGCCGAGGGCGGTCACGAGACGTTCGACGTCCGCCGCGGTGTGCAGCTCGGTCAGGCAGTAGAGCGCCGACTGGCCGAGCTCGGGGAACGCCCGAGAGAGGTCGAGCCCTCCGAAGATGCCGCGGCTGCGCAGCGCGTCGTTCACGTCGGCGACGCGCCGACCCGTCCCGTCGAAGTCGACGACGATCTCCCCGAAGAACCCCTTGGGGAACCGGATGCGCACCCCGGGGAGCTCGGCGATCCTCGAGGCCGCATGGTGGCTGCGCTGCAGGATCGCGGCGCCGACGTCGGCGAACCCTTGGGGCCCCATCGCCGCCATGAACGCCGCGTTGGCGATCGACCACATGTAGACGGAGTTCCCGGTCCAGTCGTTGCCCTGCTCGCGCGCGCCGTAGGAAGTCTGCGAGAAGAGGCTGATGCCGAAGCCGCGCTCGCCCGGCTCGATCGTGTCGCAGAGGCTTACCTGCAGGGTGGGGTACTCGCGCGCGTAGCGCTCCTCGTCGCGGCTCGCGATGAAACCTCCTGCGCCTCCTCCGGCGTAGAGATGCACGCCCAGCGTCTGGATCGTCCCGACGGCGAGGCCGACGCCGAGCTCGCCGGGGGGTGCGAGCACGCCGAGGGAGAGCGGGTCGACGCCGAGCACGAGCTCCGCGCCGGCCTCGGCGACCATCCCCACCATGTCGGCGACCTGGTCCTCCACCAAGCCGAAGAAGTTCGGGTTCTCGACGTAGAGCGCGGCCACGTCCGACGAGAGCTTGGCCGCGAGGTCGTCGAGGTCGACGCGCCCGTCGTCGCGTCGCCAGGCGACGGTGGCGAGGTCGAGGTGGGCCTCGAGATCCGGGCTCCCGCAGTAGTTCGCGATCACGGCGCGCCGCTCGGGATCGAGCGCTTCGGGCACGAGGACGCTGCGGCGCCCGGTCATGCGTGCCGCCATGCGCAGGGCGTGACCCGCCGCGCACCCCCAGCTGTAGACGGGCAGGCCCACGAAGTCGAGGTCGAGCAGCTCTCCGAGCTGGCTTGCGAACTCGAACCACGCCTGGAAACGACCCTGGTCCGAAGAGGGCGTACCCCACACCGAGGTCAGCCACTCACGCCGGGCGGTGATCTCGTCGCAGATCGCCGGGACGTGGTGGCGGTAGTAGCCGCCCCCGAGGAAGCTGAGCGTTTCCTCGGAGGAGGTCGTCCTGGAGAGGAGGCGCTCCAGGTGGCGGCGCAGCGCCGCCTCCGAGGCGAGCTGGGGCGGGAGCCGCAAGGGTGCCGAGATCCGGTGGGACGGCGGGATCTGCTCGAAGAGCTGCTCGACGCTCTTGGCGCCGATCAGCGCGAGCATCTCGTCGCGCTGGTCGTCGAGCGCGCTCGCCATGTAGGGGTGTGCCACGTCGGTGTTCGCCTCCTCCTTCGTGCCTGGATGCCCGGTGGCTCAGCTGGGTACTTCACTCATTCGTGTCCGTGTGCTCACTCATTCGTGTACGCGTCCGTGTTCGTGGTTGCGCAGTTGCTCCGGATCACGCACCCACGCGCATCAGCATGTCGCGCCGAGGGGCGACTCGCACACGCCGATAGCCGGCGAGCCACGGGAACGGTGCCTCGACACCGACGTCCACTCGAAGCAGCGCAGGGCGCAGCGCGACGAGCTTGTCCGCTGACGAGAGGATCGTCACGTCCTCGGGCGATACCCGTGCGAGCACCCTTGGGCTGAGCTGCTGGTTGCCTCGCCCGAGGAGCATGCCCTGCCCCCCGATCACGCCGAGGATCAGCTTCGTGCGCGGGTATCCGTCGAGAAGCCCGAGGATCTCCTGCTCGCCGACGTCGTGGCCGACCAGCTCGCCACCCGCGACGGCGTCGACGCCGAGCGTGCTCGCCTCGAGACCCAACGCGGCGAGCACCCGCGCGGTGGTGGTCCCCGGGCCGACGAGGTAGAGGGTGTCGGGGTCGAGCTCGGATGCCACCGCCTCGGCGAGCGCGTCGAGCGCAGAGCTCGACCCGAGCGCCGAGGAGCTCTTGGGCCCGACCAGGCGGCCGTCACCCGCCCGTGGGACGAGCGCGACCCCGACGAGCGCGCTCTGCATCGAGCCCCCGCCGCCTGTCGGGGCAGCGCCCCCGCCGCCTGTCGAAGCACCGCCCCCGCCGGGCGCAGCGTCGATGACCTCGGTGGGCACGAGCAGCTCGGGGTGGACCTCTCCGACCGGGGCACGTGCCAACCGGACCAGGTGGTCCGCGGCGAGATCCCCGGCTGCCTCGGGGGAGGCGGCGAAGACGCCCGAGCGCATCTTCACGCCTGCTGGGATCCCGAGGAGGGGGGTCGACTGGCCGACCGCGGCGAGGACGTCGGCTGCGGTGCCGTCACCTCCTGCGAAGAGGAGGAGGTCGACGCCAGCCGCCGCCGCGGCACGTGCCACCGCCACCGTGTCGGCGGCGGTGGTCGGGGAACCGATCGGAACCGCCAGCGGCTGGGTGCGAAGGCCGCTCGCCTCGGCGAGCTCTGCACCCATGGGATCCGGTGCCACCGCGACGGTGAGGTCGCCGACGTCGCGGCGGGCGGCGAGGCGATGCAGCGCTCGCGACGCGCGCGCCGGGGCGACCGGTTGCGCGCCGCGCCGATGCGCCTCTGCGACCCGCTGCTCGCCGTCGCTGCCCCCCAGCCCGACCCGTCCCCCCATCCCGGCGAGGGGATTGACGAGGAAGCCGACGAACCGTCGCATGGAGCCGC
>JAJYYT010000395.1 GCA_021800645.1 Actinomycetes bacterium | reverse complement strand
GCAGCCACAGGCGTCTTCCGACCATCCCCGGTGCTCCGCCCGACCCGTCGGACTACCCGGCAGGTTGCCGTTTCGCCTCGCGCTGCGCCTATGCCCAACCACGCTGTGCCGAAGAGGAGCCGCCGCTTCGCCCCGGGGCCGTGCCGGAGCATACGTACGCGTGCTGGTACCCCGTAGGGACGCCGCACGGGGCGGAGGCACTCGAGCTGAACCGTGCCGGAGGGGCGGTCGGCTGATGGCGGGCTCGGGCGTCGCCCAGTTGCGCGAGCCGTCGGCCGCGCTCATCCGGGTCGAGGACCTCGTCGTCGACTTCCCCCTGCCCGGCCGGCGCAAGGTCCATGCCGTGTCCGGGGTGAGCTTCGACGTGTACCCGGGAGAGACGCTCGGGCTCGTCGGCGAGTCGGGTTGCGGCAAGTCGACGACGGGCCGTGCCGTTCTGCAACTGCCGCGCCCGACGAGCGGCAAGGTGATCTTCGACCAGGTCGACCTCACGAAGCTCGGCGGCGAGGAGTTGCGGCAGAAGCGCACGGAGCTCCAGGTCATCTTCCAGGACCCGATCAGCTCGCTCTACCCGAGGCGGACGGTGTCCGACCTCGTGACCGAGCCCCTGTCGATCTGGGGCATCGGGACGCGCTCCGAGCGGGAGGACCGGGCGAGGGCGATGCTCGCCGAGGTCAACATGGACTACGACGCGGTGGGCTGGCGTCGACCGTACGAGTTCTCGATCGGACAGTGCCAGCGCATCTCGATCGCCCGAGCACTCATGTTGAACCCGCGCCTCGTCGTCTGCGACGAGCCCGTGTCGGCTCTCGACGTGTCGGTCCAGGCCCAGATCATCAACCTGCTCCAGGACATGAAGCGCCGCCACGGTCTGACCCTCGTCTTCATCTCTCACGACCTCTCCGTCGTGAAGAACGTGAGCGACCGTGTGATGGTGATGTTCCTCGGCAAGGTCTGCGAGGTGGCGTCGGCGGACCGCCTCTACACGGAGCCGGCGCACCCCTACACGCGGGCGCTCATGCTGGCGAGCATCGGGGCGTCGAAGGCCCTCGTGGGTGGCGGCGGGGTGAAGATGATGCCCAACCCGGAGACCGATGCAGAGAAGCAGACGGAGATGCCGTCGTCCATCACTCCGCCGAGCGGCTGCCGTTACCGGACCCGTTGCCCGCACGCCGAGAAGATCTGCGCCGAGGTCGAGCCTGTCACCCGTCGAGTGGGCGACGACCACTACGTCGCCTGCCACTTCCCGATCGGCGCTCCGCTCTCGGAGGACGCCCGGCAGCTCGCAGCTGACGGCGGCGGGGCGGGCTCGGCGGCCGGGCGGGCTGGCGGCTAGGGCGCTCGGCGGCTGCGGCGGCTGCGGCGGCCGGCCGCTGCTGGGGAGGCTGTGGCCGCGGCGGCAGGGCCTGGTGGTTAGGGCACTCGACAGCTAGCTAGCGGGAATACGAACCGCCCCGCGAACGGGCCCCTCGACCTGGGCTTAGGGGGGTCTGTTCGCGGGGCGGTTCGGCATTGCCGCAAACTCGAGCAGCCGCGAGCCGGTTCCGCAATACAGCCAGGGCGCCGCTCCGGCTACTTCGCAACTCGGCCAAGGTCACCGGCACGACGTACCAACCAGCCGCGCGCAGCCTGTTCCAGCGTTCGCGGTCGGCCACGAACTTGCGAGGGCCGTCATGAGCAGCGAAACCGTCCACCTCCAGCGCGAGTCTCGCCTCCGGCCACGCGAAGTCCACCCGGGCAACGAACAGGTCACCTGACTTCACGACATGCTGAGGCACAGGTCTTTGGAGGCCGGCACGCAGCAACAACCGCAGTGCGGCGGCCTCTGCTTGGCTCTCTGTTCGGCCGAGGCGCCACGGAGCGACCACGTCCTCCAGCCGGTGCGGCCCTGCGAGCCCCTGCCGGCGGAGCCTCGAGATCGTGGAGTCGAGCAGCGGAAGCGTCACGAGACCCCGCACGAGAGCGTCGTCGATCGCGGCCTCCAGTTCGGAGCGGGTCAACAGGGGCGCCAAGTCCGACAGCGTCCTCGCCACGGTGGTCATCGGCAGGCCCTCGAACTCGAGCCTGTCTGCCGAACCGAGCTGTGAAGTCTCGTGCAGGCGACACCCGTCACGCAGACGCTGAGACGCCGGCCCGAGCGTCAAGATGTCGACGACCGCCTTGCCGTCGCGGGGCACGCGCAGTCCGCGCAATCCTGCCGCAGTCCAATGCGAAACAGCGCCCGCCCGCCTGCACTGTAAGCATCCCGCCAGCGCCCTCGCGTGCCAGGTCCGAGCGAACGAGTCGACGAGGAACACGTCCCGCTGCAACGGCTCCAGACGCCCGATCACCGCCTGGCGCTTGATCCATCGCGGGGAGAGGCCGACATGGATTAGCTCGGCGCGCGTGACCAGTCCGAGGCGCCGGCGCGCCAGCCGATAGATCTTCGGCCATGGAGATTGCACCGCTCCGGTCGCCGTTTCCACAGCGGACAGGATGTCATCCGGTTGTGTCGCGCCTTTGCTGTCAAATGCTGGTGCTCGCGGAGCCGCGCTCGCGACAGCGCTCGGTTCAGGTCAGAAGCTCAAGCGCCCCTGAGATCGTCCGCTGTCGTGGTACCGGGCACGTCGCCGTCCGCTCCGGCCGGCTCGCTGGCAGCCGAAGCGGTGGGTGCTGCGGTCTCGACTGAAGTGTCGACTGAAGGCTCGACGACAGCCTCGCCGGAAGCATCACCGGGCGTCTCCACGCCAGCGGGCGCCTCGGCCGTGTCGGTCCCGCCGGCCTCCTCACCCTCGCCCGAGGCCTGCGGCAGGTAGTCGGCCCAGGCAGCCTGGCTCTCGCTCTCGGGCGTGAAGTCGGCCGACGAGTAGTCGAAGCCGATGTAGTTCCCCTGCTCGTCATAGGCGTGCTCGCCAAAGGCTTCCTGGTACTCCTCGGCGACGACGCCGCCTTCGGCGGCCTGCTTGATCGAGAGCGAGATACGACGACGCTGCAGGTCGATGTCGATGATCTTCACCCACAGCTCCTCGCCAGGGGTGACGACCTGCTCCGGCAAGTCGACGTGGTGCGCTGCCATCTCCGAGATGTGCACGAGCCCCTCGATTCCCTCGCCGACC
>JAJYYT010000394.1 GCA_021800645.1 Actinomycetes bacterium | reverse complement strand
GGTGGGATAAGCGCTGAAAGCATCTAAGTGCGAAGCCCGTTTCAAGATGAGATCTCCCACAGGGTCAACCTGGTAAGGCCCGTGGCTAGACGACCACGTTGATAGGCCGGAGGTGTAAGCACAGCAATGTGTTCAGCCGACCGGTACTAATCGGCCGAGGGCTTGGGACGTGCTCGTGCTCGCTCTGGAACGCTCAGGGACAGCGGCGTCGCCGCTGCGCCCCGGCCGCTGTCGCTCTCGGGGCGTCGGCGACCGGGAGGGGCGTAGGTTTCCGGTGGCCATGGCGGCGGGGAAACACCCGTACCCATTCCGAACACGGCAGTTAAGCCCGCCAGCGCCGATGGTACTTGGGGGGTGACCCCCTGGGAGAGTAGGACGCCGCCGGGATTTCTCCACGAAGGCCCGTCACGTCCGTGGCGGGCCTTCGTCGCGGGTGCGCACGTTCAGGCGGCGGGCCCGGAGAAGGGCACCTCGAAGAGGAGGTGGTGGCCCCAGCGGGCCATCGCGACAGGCAGTGCGGCGCTGCCGCCGCCGTCGAGCCACTCGCGCAGCGCGCGCCACTGGTGGTCGCGGTTGAACAGGTCGTCGAAGTAGACGAGGGTGCCTGGCCGGAGGTGGGGGGTGAGCCACTCGAGCACGCGGCGGGTGCTCGAGTAGAGGTCGCAGTCGAGGTTCACGATCAGCTGGTCGTGGGAGGGCGGCTCGTAGGAGCGGAGCGTCTCGTCGAACCAGCCGACCACGAAGGACACCCGCGGGTCGTCGATGGCGGGCGGGCTGCCGACCGAGAAGGAGCCTGCCTGGGCATTGGCCTGCCAGTCCTCGGGGAGGCCCTGGAAGCTGTCGAAGCCGACGAAGCGTGCCGACGGTGACGAGAGCTTGGCCGTCCAGTAGCGGAGGGTGCGGCCGCGGTAGACGCCGAACTCGAGGTACAGCGGCTGCGACCCGCGCACGCGCCGGATGGCCTCGTCGAAGACGGCGAAGCGGTCAGGGAGGTTCGGGACGTGCGATCGGGTGTCGGCGAGCCAGCGGCCTTGCTCGAGGCCGCCGAGGGCGTTGGCCAAGCGTGTGATCGCCTCGGAGGAGAGGCGGCCCCCGATCGCCACCAGCGCCCGTCGCGGCTGGAGCGGTGCCAAGGACTTGGCGAGTCGGCGGAGGGCGTCACGAGATGTCATCGGTCGGCGAGCATGCCCGCCGCGTCGGGGTGCTGTCGAATGGGAGGATTGAAGAGCTGCAGGAGCTGCGGGAGCTGCGGAAGGCCCAGAGAGGAGCACGCGCGCGATGCGCATCATGATCACCGGCCACGCGGGGATGTTCGTGGAGGCCAACGGGCGGACCCTGCTGTGCGACCCGTGGTTCAACGGGGCGTACTTCGGCTCCTGGTTCCCCTTCCCCGACAACGCCGACCTCGATCTCGACCGGATCTCGTCGCCTGACTACCTCTACATCTCGCACCTGCACAAGGACCACTTCGACGCGCGCTTCCTGTCCGAGCACGTCGACAAGGCCACGACCGTGCTGCTCCCGGACTTCCCGCTCGACGACCTCCGGGACGCGCTCGAGGCGCTCGGCTTCTCGAAGTTCGTGGCCACCCACTCGGGACGCCGAGTCGACCTCGACGGCCTGCGCGTCGCCATCGCCACCACCACCTCGGTGGCCGACGGGCCGATCGGCGACTCCGCGCTCGTCGTCGACGACGGGACGACGCGGATCCTCGACCAGAACGACTGCCACCCGCGCGACCTGAGCGCGCTGCGCGCGCTCGGGCCTTACGACGTCCACTTCCTCCAGTACTCAGGCGCGATCTGGTACCCGATGGTGTACCGGTGGGACGAGGTCAAGATGCGCGAGCTCGCCCACGACAAGCGGGTGCGCCAGGGCCAGCGGGCCATGCACTACATCCGCGAGATCGACGCGGCCCATGTGGTGCCGTTCGCCGGTCCGCCCGCTTTCCTGGACGACCCCCTCTTCGCGCTCAACGACCTCGACGACGACCCGGCGAGCATCTTCCAGGACCAGCGCAGCTTCCTGCGGGTGCTCGAGGAGCACGGGATCGGACGGGGGTGCCTCGCCGTGGCGGGGACCGAGATCGAGGTCTCCCCGGGCCGGTTCGAGGTCTTCGAGCACCCTGCGAACGCAGACGTCGAGTCGATCTTCCGCGACAAAGCGGGCTACCTCCGCCGCTACCAGGCGCGTCGCCGGGCAGAGATCGCAGCGGCGCTCCCGGCGCTGCCGGAGCCGTCGCCCGAGCCCGGCGAGACGGTGGCCCGGTTGGCCGAGTGGATCGAGCCGCTGCTCGCCGCGGCTCCCTCGGTGCGGGCCGCGCTGGGAGGCGTGATCCTCCTCGACGTCGGACGGTTCGGCGTCGTCATCGATCCCGGCGAGGGGCGGGTGCGCCGCGCGGGGCCCGATGACGCCGGGAGCGCCGGCCACGCGTTCTTCTTCGACGAGGCGCTCCTCCACTCGCTCGTGGAGCGCCGAGTCGAGGACTGGGTCAACGAGCTCTTCTTGTCGTGCCGTTTCGAGGCGACCCGGCGAGGCGAGTACAACGAGACGGTGTTCAGCTTCTTCAAGTGCCTGTCCACACGGCGGATGGCGTACCTCGAGGCGACGCTCAGGCTTGCGACCCGCACGCACGAGAGCGGGGACGGCGCACCAGGGGAGCTGTGGCGAGCCGACGGCTACCTCGTGCAGCGCCGCTGCCCTCACCTGGGCGCGGACCTCTCGAAGTTCGGGCACGTCGAAGACGGGGTGCTGACGTGCTCGCTGCACGGGAACCGCTACGACCTCGCCACCGGCCGCTGCCTCACCGCGGAGGGCTTCGACCTCTTCACCATCCCGCTGTCTCGCGGTCCTTGGACGGGCACGACGGCGGAGCCCGTCGACGCGACCGAGTAACCCTCGCCGTCCTACGCGACGCCGCGTGCCTCTTCGACGCGATGGCGCCAGACGATCAACCCTCCGAGCGCGAGGGTGTAGCCCCCGAGGACCAGCCAGTGCGAGGCCGCGAGCGTCCTGCCGCTCAGGACCTCGAGGCCGAGCGAGAGGTGGTGGAAGTTGGGGAGGAGATGCGCGGCGACCTGCAGCGCCCCCGGCAT
>JAJYYT010000393.1 GCA_021800645.1 Actinomycetes bacterium | reverse complement strand
AGCGTCGGGTACATCCCACCGGCGGTGGGAGCGCTACTACAGGAGGCGGTCGACGTCACGGTGATACTCAACGCGCTCCGCGCCAGGTGACGGGCGACGCCAGGTGCTACCGGCGGGAGCCTCTGCCGCCCCGTCCGGCGAGCGTGGAGGCCCTGCTGGCGGCCGACCTGTCGGCAGACTCGAACGAGCGATAGTCTATCAGCCCGTTGAACTCGTCGCGCGTCATCAGGGTATCGAGGAGTCCCTTCTGCGTCCCAGACTCGGAGAGCTCCTCGAGGGCGCGGCGCACCGCCCACATGGCCGCGCGGAAGGTGGTCACGGGGAAGAGCACCAGCTTGTAGGCACCTAGGATGGCGAACTCGGAGACCGAGACGTAGGGCGTCTTGCCGAACTCCGTCATGTTCGCGAGGAGCGGCCCGCCCACCTTCTTGGAGAACTCCGCGAACTCCTCCTTCGACCGCAGCGCCTCGGGGAATATCGCGTCCGCGCCCGCCCTCCGGTAGAGCCGCGCCCTCTCGACGGCGCCGTCGAGGCCCTCGCCCTCGGCCGCGTCTGTCCTCGCCACGAGGACGAGCCCGCGCCTCGACGCCTCCCTCGCTGCCACCACCTTCTTCGCCATCTCCTCTGGCTCGACGAGTTCCTTGCCGGCGAGGTGGCCGCACCTCTTGGGCATGACCTGGTCTTCGAGCTGGATCCCTGCAGCCCCCGCCCGCTCCATCTCGCGCACGGTCCTCGCAACGTTGACGGCCTCCCCGAAGCCGGTGTCGACGTCGACGACCAGGGGTAGAGCCGGGACCGCCGCCGCGATCCCCGAGGCCGCAGCGGCCACCTCGGTGAGGGTCGTGACCCCCAGGTCGGGGAGGCCCATCGAGTTGGCGAGCGCGGCTCCGGAGAGGTAGAGGCACCTGAACCCGGCCCTCTCAGCCAGGATCGCCGACGGGGGGTTGAAGACGCCCGGGACCGCGACGGTCTCGCCGCCCGAGAGCAGGCGCCTCAGCCCGTCCCTCTGGCCGTCCTCCCTCATCTTCGCTGCGGGCACGCCACCCGTGCCCAGCTTCCAACCATTTATAGCCCGTGGCTCGGGCCTGAGAAGGAAGATCTGAGATGCGCAGACGACCAGTCGACGCCGCCGACCTGCGGAAGAAGAAGATCGCCAAGCTCGTGTCAATGATGAAGAGGGAGGGGCTCGACGCTCTGCTGCTCAACAGGATAGAGAACGTGCGGTACTCGACGGACTTCCGCCCGGTCGTGAGCATGTGGTTCCAGAACAGCTACCTGTCCTTCATCACGGCGGACGGCGAGGCGGTGGTCATGACGGTCGCGGGAGACTACACGAGGGCGAAGCACCACATGCCCTGGATTGGCGACCTGCGCGTGGTCCACGCGTCGGGGCGGGCCGAGGAGATTGCCAAGGTGCTGAGGGACTACAGCGCGAAGAAGGTCGGGTACGACCAGCTAGGTCTCGAGGGGTTCCACGCCCTCCGCAAGGCGGCGAAGGGGGTGCAGCTCGTTGACGCCGGAGAGGAGGTGGCCCAGGAGAGGGCGGTCAAGCTCGACGGAGAGGTCGCGATAATGCGGGAGGCCTCGAAGGTCACCGAGGCCGCGGTGAGGGCGGCCCTGAGGTCGGCCCGCCCCGGGATGAGGGAGTACGAGATAGCCGCGGAGGGCGAGTACGCCGCTCGGAGGCTGGGCGCGGAAGGCATGTCCTGGTCTCTGGCCACGTTCGCAGGCCCCAACACCGGACTGATGACCAGGCACGACTCGGAGAGGCGGGTCAGGGAGGGGGAGTTCCTGATACTCGGCTACGCCACGATCTTCAAGGCATACAACACGGACATCACGACCACCACGGTGGTCGGGAGGCCGAGCGCAGCCCAGAAGCGCCTCTACACCGCGACGTACGACGCGTACCAGGCGGCGCTCAAGGCCGCGAGGCCGGGCGCGACCACCCTCGACGTCAGGGACGCGGCAGAGGAGGTGGTGGACGAGTACGGCTACGCCCAGTATTCGTTCAGCCGGATCCAGCCGATCCTCCACGGCGTAGGCTTCAACGTCTACGAACCGCCGTGGGCGCCCGAGCCAGGGAGGGACTCACCCAGCGCGGCCCTCCGGCCCGGGCACGGCATCGCCGCTCCGTTCGATCGCCTGCGGCGTTCCCGTGCTTCCCGTCGGGTGGACGCGCTGACTAGACTGGAACGAGCGACGGCGCCGGTCCGCGATCCGTTGCGGAGATCCGGAGGAGGGAAGCGAATGCGTCTGCGTGTGGCCCTGGCTGCGGCGGCCCTCCTGGCCGTCATCGCTGGTTGCGGCGGGTCGGCCGCGACTCCCGCGCCCTCCGCCGCATCGTCCCTGCCGCCCGCCTCGACCGCGCCGGCATCGGTCGCGCCTCCGACCGTCACGCCATCCGTCGCGCCGAGCCCGGCGGCGGCCGCGGGCACGACGTACACCGTGAAGAAGGGCGACACGCTGTGGGGCCTCGCGCGGAAGTTCAAGGTGACGGTCCAGGCGATCCAGGACGCGAACCCATCGCTGAAGGACCCGAACAAGCTGAGCATCGGCCAGAAGCTGGTGATCCCGAAGCCGTGACGGGCCCGGCCGCGGCCGGTCGAATGGGTTCCACACCGAGGATGTGAGTGCCGCGCGGGGCGGTCGCCGCGATCGGTGGCCGGAACCCCGCGCGCGAGGCGAACCGCGGCCGCGAGGCAGCGGTGGAGGGTCTGGATCGTGACCGGAGACGTCGTGGCAGTTCCCGTGGTGGCGGAGGGAGCGGTCGATCCGGGATCCAGGTCGTCCCGCTGGGTCCACGCGAGCCGCCGCATCATGGCCGAGCCGGCGCGCGTGTATCGGGCGTGGACGGAGCCGGCCGAGCTCGTGCGATGGCTTCCGTTCAGCGTCGAGGGCGCGGTCGAACCCGGCATGCGAGCCGTGCTCGCATGGCCGGACCGGTCGACGTGGTGGGAGCCGATCCGCCTCGTGCCGCCGCGTGAGCTCTCGTTCCGCTGGCCCTGGCTGAAGGACGAGGCATGGCGGACGATCGTCACGGTGCGCATCCGCCAGGAGCGGAACGGGACGCTCGTCTCGCTCGAGGATGGGCCCTTCG
>JAJYYT010000392.1 GCA_021800645.1 Actinomycetes bacterium | reverse complement strand
CCAAGGTGAGCAGGAAGCGCCGCGCGACCGCTCGGGTGAGACCGGTCGCCTGCGCCACGTCGGTGACGCTCAGGTGCGTACGGTCCGGGCCGAACGCCCGGATCACCGCGAAGCCGCGTTGTAGCGACTGGACGAACTCGACCCTTCTAGCGCCGTTGCGAGCAGCGCCTGCGGAGCTGCCGTCCGTGCCCGGCGGCCGCGCCTTCGAAGGGACCTGTTCGACCGGCGCGGGCTCCGTACGAAGACGCTGTCCTCGGGCCTCCTCCCGGTGCCGAGCCGATGTCGCCGAGATCGCATCACGGCTCGCACGCACTTGCGAAGGCATCGAAAGTGCATGGTAGCCGTCGCCACAGCGCCTGCCCGACGGTTCGCAGACGACGACGTCCTCGAGACGGGGGACTGGACCCGCCGCAACGGGTTGACCAGCCGGCCGTCACGCGAGGGGCGCTCGACTGCACGACCGACCTCGCCGGCGAGCGCCGCTCGCCGGCCTCGCCGACTCGCGCCCCTGCCCCTGGCGCGTGCCCGGTCGTGCATGACAGTATTTGCATACCGTCATCCAACATTGGTGCAAGGTGCGCCCGCATGCTCCTCGGGGATGGGGAGATCGGGGTGCAAGCAAGGAGCGAGCCGCATGACGCCCGTCCGCCGGGAAGCCGGAGCCCCAGGTGCAGCGTGGGTGGCCGAGCAGCGCCCGGTCCCGCTCATGGCACCCGACCGGGCCCGGCTGTGGGACCGCTTCCTCCCGACGTGGGAGCCCACGGTACGAGCGGAGCTCATCGACGCCCACCTGCCGCTCGTGCGCTGGGTCTCCTCTCGCGTGCCGCCGCTCGGCCCGGACATGTTCGAACGCGAGAGCCTCGTCGGCTCGGGGGTCTTCGGTCTCGCGGACGCCATCGAGCGGTTCGTCCCTTCCACCGGCACCCGGTTCGAGACGTTCGCCGTTCTCCGGATACGCGGCGCGATCCTCGACGCGCTCCGGGCGCTCGAATGGGCGCCTAGGTCGGTGCGACAGCTGGACGACGAGCTGTTCTGCATCGTGGCCGACCTTGCCACGCGACTGAAGCGCTCACCGACGACCGACGAGCTGCTCGCCGAGACCGGCATCAGCCGCGGGGCTCTGGCGTCGATGCGCGCCGGAGCGGCGCGCAGCCGGCTCGGGTCACTCGACCACCGCAGCGGCGGTGCCGAGATCCCTGCCGTCGTCGGTCGCGGGCAGCAGGGCGCCGGCAATGCTGGCGACCCTGCCCACACCGAGGGGAGCGCGAGCTCCTCTTCAGCTCGATCGCCGCGCTCGGCGAGCGGCAACGTGTGGTCACGCGTCACTACTACTTCGACGATCTCACGATGAAGGAGATCGGCCAGCTGCTGGGGGTGAGCGAAGGATGGGTGTCCAAGGTCGATTCGGCAGCGCTCCGTTCGTTCGCCGCCAAGATGGGGGCGAGGGGCTGGGGCGACCGCGCTGCACCGCGATCCGGGCGCACCGGATGCTCGACCGGCGGAGCAGGCACCTCCTACGAGGCGGGGGATCCCGTGCCCAGGCGACGCTCCGCGTGAGCCTCCGCGATCCCCGCCGGGACCCGGATCGGAGCGCCTCGGGCACCGGCCCCTTGAGGTCGCCCGCGAGACGATCGGCGTCGGCACGCCGGCGCGCGTCTACGTGCCATTGCCTCTCGACGCTGCCAGTGCCTGCCGGCGCTGCCTGGCGAAGGCGACGGCGGCCGGCGGAGCGTCGGGATCGATCTCGGGGACGATCGAGCACGGGCGCCGGTGCACCCCGATGCCACGTGCGCCAGGCGCGAGGGAGTACACGAAGGCGATCACCCTGGCAACCGCCACGTAGACCGCGACCGGGACCTGCTGGTCGACGTCGCACACCGCGTGGAGGTACCGGGCGAGGGGAGGGTCCTCGACGATCGGCACCATGTGGAGCCGCGCCTCCTCGCGGATCCGGAGCGCGAGACCATCGACGCCCTTGGCGACCACCCGGGGTGCGCCGGCGCGCGACGGGTCGTATCGGAGCGCGATGGCGACGTGGGTCGGGTTCGCCACGACGACGTCCGCGGCGCGGACCGCGGTGATGGCCCTCGAGCGGGCGAGGAGATGCTGGTGGCGTCTCAGGCGCGCCTTCACGGCTGGATCGCCCTCTTGGGACCTGCGTTCGTCCTTCACCTCCTGCTTGGTCATCCTCGAGGACGTCGACAGCCGGTGCCGCTGGATGGCGTAGTCCGCGAGTGCCAGGGCGAGCCCGGCGAGCGAGACAGTCCGCATGAAGCCGAGCAGGGACGAGCCGGCGTAGTCGAGGAGCGGCGCGAGGCTCGCGGGCGAGGTGCCGCCGACGGCCGTCACGAGCCCACGGAGCGTGCCGTAGCTGATCCCCGCGAGCATGACGAGCTTCAGGACCTGCTTCGCCAGCTCCCATCCCGCCCGAGGCGAGAAGAGGCGCTGGAGGCCGACCTTCGGGCTGATCCGGCTGAACCGGGGCCTCGCCGCCTTCACCGACACGGCCCGCCCGACCTGGGTGATGCTCGCCGTGACCCCGAGGGCTGCGAACGCACCACCGGTGATCGCTGCACAGGCGAAGGCGTCGCTCAGACCAGCGCCGATCACTTCGAGCGCACCTGGGACCGTCGGGTGTCCGATCACCTGGGCGGAGGACGCCGTCGCCGCGAGGACCCGGCTCCGTGCGAGAGAGAACAGCCATGGTGCGAGCATCGATCCTGCCAGGATCGCCAGCCACGCGCTCACGTCGGGCGAGCGGGCGACACGGCCTTCCTCGCGCACCTCCTTCTTCCGCTTCGGCGTCGGCGGCTCGGTCCGGAAGTACTTGTCCCCGGTGGCCATCAGGCTCTCCCGAACATCCGAAGGCCATCGCCCAGGCCGCGTGCCAGCAGGTTGGCGACGTCGTCGGGCACTGCGGTGAGCGTGATCGCCACGAGGACGAGCACGAGGAACACCTGGAGCGGAAATCCGAGGGGTGCGGCTCCCCTGCAGGGACATCACGCAGCCATGGGGATGAGCCCGTTGGCGTAGCGAACTGCATGGATCCGTTGGCGTTCGCGCTCGAGGTGGAACTTCCAGTAGTCCTCGAAGTCGCCATTG
>JAJYYT010000391.1 GCA_021800645.1 Actinomycetes bacterium | reverse complement strand
ACGACCGCCGGCGGGTACTCCGTCTCGGGTCTTGCGGTCAACGCGCCAACAGCCCAGGGCTCCGTCGACCTCGAGGTCCGCTACGGGACGAGCCCGAGCTGCGCGTCGGACACTGGACGTGCCGGCTCGTCGCAGGTGCTGACGGTGAGCGCGACACCGGTGACTCGGATCTACGGCCCGACACCGGACGCGACCGCTGCGGCGGAGCTCGAGCACCAGTTCGATGCGCAAGCCACAGCATGCCCGGGCCGTCCCGGTGACCGCCCCGTCGTGCTTGCGACGGACGCGCGCTATCCCGACGCCCTGGCGAGCGCCTACCTCGCGAGCTCCCTGGGCACTGGCGAGCTGCTGACGCCTACCGGGTCTCTGTCCGCGCCGGCGAAGGACGCCATCCAGCTCGAGGGGATCACGCAGGTGTTCATCGTCGGTGGGCCGCTCGCAGTGAGCCCTGCCGTCGCGCAGCAGCTCGAGTCGATGCTTGCGTACGACTGCGGTGGGACGACGCCCCTCACATCCGCAGGCCCTGTGCACATCCAGGTGACGCGGATCGGCGGGACCACCGAGTACGACACCGCGCAGTGGGTCGCCGAGTACCCGACAGCCGGCGGGATCGGGTCGCTGGACGTCACGGGAGCCTACGAGGGGACCAATCGGACAGGGGGGTCGGGGCACTACAACGGCACGTCGGGCAACGGCTCGGCTGCCCCGTCCACGTCCTCTGCGATCCCGACGGCGATCGTGGCGACCGGGCACTCGTTCCAGGATGCAGAGTCTGCGAGCGTGCTCTCGTACTCGGAACGGCTCCCGATCCTCCTCACCGCGCCCGCCACGTTGTCGCTCCAGGTGTCGTCGGCGATCAGCGATCTCGGCATCAAGCAGGTCATCGTGATGGGCGGACCCCTCGCGGTGTCGGATGAGGCGGTGCAGTCGCTCAAGGAGCTCGGGGTGTCGGTCCTGCGCATCGCGGGCGAGTCCGCAACCGGCACGGCGGCTCAGCTCGCACAGTTCGAGATGGGGTCGGCAGCGGGGCACCTCGGCATCGGGTGGAGCGGCAGTGGGAGCGTGACCGTGGCCCGGGGTGACTTCTTCACTGACGGGCTGGCGGGCGCGCTCGTCGCGGCAGGCGCCGGTCGGTCCAACACGCACGCGCCGCAGCCGCTTCTCCTCTGCACAAGCCCTTCGGTCGTGGGGAGACCGCTCTCGACGCTCCTGGTCGCTGCCGGACGCACAGGGATCGACGGGAACTCCGCAGACCGGGTCGACAGCTTGACGATCCTCGGCGGCCCCGACGCGGTGAGCCCCTCGATCGTCACGACAATGATCCGGGACCTCTGAGCGAGCGGGTCCGCCGAGCGCCCCTCCAACGACCCAGCGACGTCGCCGTCAGCGGCCCAGGTGCTCGATGACCTCGGCGAAGGGAAGGGCGAGGAGCAGGTGGCCGGGCAACAGCAGCTTCGACCTCCGCAGGCCGCTCCCGACCACCACGCGCGGATGGCGCGCGACCGCCCCGTCGACGAGCACCGGCCATCCGGCGGGCAGGCCGATCGGCGTGATGCCGCCGTGCTCCATGCCGGTCTCGACGACCGCGGCGTCCGTGGGCGCAAAGGAGACCTTCCGGGCGTCGAGGTGGCGGCGAACGACGCCGTTGACGTCCGCTCGAGTCGACGCCAGCACGACGCAGGCGGCGCGGCGCGTCGCGCCCTGGCGGCGGGCAGCCACCACGACGCAGTTCGCGCTCTCCTCGGCGCGCACCCCGTACCGCTCGCAGAAGGCCGCCGTGTCGGCGACGGCGGGGTCGATCTCGGCGACGCCGACGAGGTCTCGGTCTCGCAGCTTCGACAACGCGGCGTGGACGGTCACGCCGAGGAGATCAGGACGGTCGAGCGCCCGATGGAGCTCGAGTCGTCCGACGGTGGCCCTCGGGTGGTCTTTCATCGGCTGAGCCTATGGCGCCTATGGCCAAGAAGTCGTCGAGCAGGATCCTCTGGCCCGTCAACCGGCGTGTCCGGCTCCTACGACCTCGCGGAGGTGCAGCCGGCGTCCCGTGCGAAGGACCGCTCTCTGGTACACGGTCGCCGCGAAGCGGGCGAGCACGAGCGTGCTTGCGATGCTCAACAGCGCGGCGACGAGGAATTCCCACCAGGTGACCTCCCCCTTCGCGACCAGAAGCGGCATGCCGAACGGTGCCGTAGGGGGTAGGTACGCGAGGACCTTCATGAAGAGCGACGTTGGATTGGGGCCCGAGTTCACGAGGGCGACGACGTAGCCGACGATGATCGGCACGCTGAGCGGCAAGGTCAAGCTCTGCGCCTGGTCCTGACGCTCCACCATCGATCCCGCGGCCGCGAAGACCCACGAGTAGAAGGCGTATGCGAGCACGAGCCACACGAGTGACGCTGCGACCGTGGTCGGCGCAGCCCCTTGGAGCACGTTGGAACCGACGGCCGCGCCGAGCACGAGCGCGAACGCGACGACGAGCCCGGCCTGGAGCAGCGCGACCACTCCGATGCCCAGCACCTTGCCGCCGAGCAGCTGCACCGGCCGGACGGTCGCGAGCAGGACCTCGACGACCCTGCTCGACTTCTCCTCCATGACCCCGACGAGCGTCCAGGTGAGGTACTGGGTGAGAAGGATGAAGATGAAGACCAGCCCGATGATCGACGTGCCACGTGCAGCCCCGCTCCGGCGCGCGACGACGCTGGAGATGGGAAGAGGGCGTGAGCGTGCGACGATGCTCGCCTGTGCGGGGCTCAGCTGGGCGGCGCGGAACGCGTGCGCAGTGCCGAGCGCCGAGGCGATCGCGGTCGCCGCGACGGCCTGGGTTGTGGAGGCGCCGGCGCCCACCGGTGTGCGGACCAAGAGGCGCTCCTCGTGGTCGACCGCGACTGTCAGCTGGTGCGCGCGAAGCGCCGCCCGAGCAGCTCGTAGATCGGGTTCGGAAGAGAATTGGGCACCGAGCCGGGCGTGGCCGAGCACGGTGCGTATTGCGCCTTCCTCCGCACCGCTCAAGCTCCCGACCACCCCGATGCGGGCGACGGGGCGAGAGGACGACGGCAGGGTGGGGATCACGATCGCGGCCGCGACGACGGCGAGGAGGAGCAGCGTGATGAC
>JAJYYT010000390.1 GCA_021800645.1 Actinomycetes bacterium | reverse complement strand
GGCGGATCCGGCGGTCCGTCATGGTCGCCATGAGCCCGTCGGTGTCGTCGTCGGGGGAGCACGTGTGCACGGTCGCCGTCATGATCGACGAGACCGGGCGAGCGAGAAGCGACCCGTCGTCACCCACGAGAGCGCGGACTATGTCGCGCTCGGAGACGATGCCGTCTATGCGGGACCCGTCGCCTGAGACGACGAGGGCCCCTATGCGTAACCTGGCCATCCCGGATACGGCGTTAGCGACCGACTCGTCGGGGGTGATCGTGGCGACGTCCGCGCCCTTTGCTTCGAGGAGCTTCGAGATACGCACCGGGACCTCCTCTTCCGCGGACATTGTCCTTGTCCGGGCAGCCGGCGTCTACCCCTTCGGCCGCCTTGCTACTGGTGAAACGCGAGTTGGCACAAAACCGTCACAATCGTGCGACCGCCGGCCGTAGCTCAGCTTCCTGCAGCGAGCCGGACGTCGATGGCCGACGTCGCGGTGCCGGCTACGACGGTGACGAGCGTGGTGCTCCGCTCGCTCAGGCTGTCCCGGTACCAGAGGGTCCGGAAGCCGTCCGCTCCGCAACCGGACGCGAAGCCGACCCGGTACTTGCCCGGGGCGAGGCCGGAGATGGTGTACGAACCGTTGGCCGTCGAGGCGAACGACGAGGCGAGACCGGTCGAGCTTCGTGGCACGGCGACGACGCAGACTCCGCTCGGCGGCGCGACGCTCGACGCAGCCGTCACGAGCCCGCTGATGGAGCCGCCTCTCGGCACGGAGATGTCGACTCCCGACGTAGTCCGCCCGGCGGCCACGGACACGACGGAGCCGCCATCGGGGACGAGCGAGCCGCCGGCGTAGACGGGTGTCCAGAGGAGGTCCGAGCCGCACCCCGGTCTCTCTGCAAGCGTGTACCGGCCGGCACCGAGATCGCGGAGCGTGTAACTGCCGTGGCGCGCCGAGACGGCGACGTGGACCGCGCCGCCGGGACGCCGGAAGGCGAGCACACACAGCCCTCCCACTGGTCGGACCGTGGCCGCCTCGACTGTGCCCGTGATCGTCCCGCCGAAGGTGAGCTCGAGCTTCAGCCCCTCGATTCGCTGTGCCGTGCCGATCGTCACCGGGCTCGGGTACACGGAGTTCGCCAGCTGAGACTTCCTGCAGGCTGAGGCGCCGAGTCCGTAGGTGCCTCGGGCCAGTCCTTCGATCCGGTAGCTACCCTGGCGATCGGTGACCGCTAGCGCCGGAAGGGAAGAGGAACCGTCTATCGAAGTTGCCGTCACGCAGGCTCCGCGTAGCGGCCGGCCGGCACCGGTGACGGTGTCCGAGATGACAGAACCGACCGGCAGCGTCGCAGCGACGACCGTTGTTGCCCCGCCGAGCACGCTTGTTTCGATGGTGGCGGGCGCGACGTTCGTGGCCTCGCACGGGTCGAACTGGAGCCGGTAGGTAGCCGCCGATACGCCGGAGACGGTGAACGTGCCGTCGGGGCGTAGGGGTTCGGCAAGGAAGAGTCCGAGCGGAGCGGAACGAGGGAGCAACACCAGGCAGACCGAGTGCTCCGCTTCGCCGGTGGGGAAGGAGACGTGCGCGGACAGTATCCCGGTCGGCGGGAAGTCGAGGTTCGCACCCTCCGTGGTGGCACCGGCTGTCACAGACAGTGCCGTGAACGGCGATGTACCCGCGCTGCCCGCTCCACCGTGGAAGACGACCGAGGCGAGCAGGCTGTCGAGCGATTCCGCCATGAGCAGGTAGGAGCCGGTCGGGATGCCGACTCCCTCGAATCGGCCAGGCGCGGCGGGTGAGCGTACGAGGGCGGCTCCATCGGCAGCAAGGTTGGTCGAGACCGTCTGCGCGTCGGCGGCCGTCGCAGCCGCAGCGCCCGACGTGCCGACCAACGCGTCGGCGATGTCGCCGGAGGGCCCGGGATAGGGGAGGAGCGACAGGAAGACGCCGCCCAGTTGATGGAGGCTGAGGCCGTGCACGACCCCCGCAACGACTCCACCTTCCTGCAGGGTCGCATCGAAGCCCGTGGTCAAGGCGCCAACCACGACCTTGACGGGCGTAGCCGTGGCAGCGCTGTCCTGGCCGGACCACCACTGGACGAGGAGGTTGCGAGGTTGCGGCGCCGCCCCGCAATTCGGTATGAACTCCACCGTCGTGCGTCCCGGTGCCACGTCGTGCAGCACGTAGTCGCCTTCCGGGCTCGTGACCGCCGGCGCCTGCCTTCCCGCGCCCGTCGTGACGCACACATCTGCGAGGGGCGCCCCTGACCGGTCCGCCACCCTCAGAGGACCGTGCAGGCCTCGATGGCGAGCGGCTTCGCAACGGCTCTCTGGTGCGACCGGGACCCCGGCAACGCCAGGCTGAAGGAGGCGACGACGGCGTCCGCCCGCTGCATCCCCTTCGGCACTGAGCCGGAGGAGGGGCCTTGCGTCTCTTGCGGTGAACCCTCGGCCTTCGGCACCAAGCTCGTGTTCGGCCGGGCGTATTGAGGCGGAGGGGCAGCCCGGCGGAGCCGGGGCGACTTCATCCTGGCCGCGATACGGCCCTTGTGTCTCTTCCGTGCCGGAGTTGCCGGCCGCGGGCTGGCACCGCGCCCGCTGAAGCAAGCGTCCGGAGCAGATCCTGAAGAGTTAGCGCCTGCCCGAGGCGTCAACTCTTCAGGATTTGCAGGGCACGTTCGCCGTCGCTCCGCCCTCCGCCGCCGCCGTCGCTCCGCCCTCCGCCGGCGCCCTCGCTGCCCTTGCCGCCGCCCTCGCTGCCGCGCCGCCCCGCCCGGCCCGGCCCGCCACCGCCCGGCGCCCTCGTACAATCCTGACCGTGAGAGTGGGTGTCTTCGGGGCGACCGGCCAGGTCGGGGGCGTCATGAGGAAGCTCCTCAGGGAGAGGCAGTTCCCGGCGGAGGAGGTTCGTTTCTTCGCCTCGGCCAGATCGGCCGGGCGCCCGCTCGCCTGGCTCGACGGCGAGGTCAGCGTCGAGGACGCCGCGACCGCCGACCTCTCGGGCATCGATGTAGCACTGTTCTCCTGCGGCAGGGATGCCTCCCGGTCGCTCGCCCCGAGGGTGGCTGCAGCGGGTGGCATCGTGGTCGACAACTCGTCGGCCTGGCGGATGGACCCGGATGTGCCC
>JAJYYT010000389.1 GCA_021800645.1 Actinomycetes bacterium | reverse complement strand
GCATCGGGCTGGCTGCGCTATCTGCGGCCGGCAGGCTGGTGAGCGAGCACGTCGGGACCATGCCGGTGTTCCTGCTCGCGACCGTGGGGGAGGAAGGCCTTGGCGACCTTGCGGGCGCCCGTCACGCGGTGGCGGCGCCGCCGTCGGAGCTCGGCGCCTTCATTGCTGTCGAGGGCAACTACCTCGGGCGCGTCGGGACGGTGGGGGTGGGCTCGACGAGATGGCGGGTCGAGGTGCGCGGACGGGGGGGGCACGCCTGGGAAGCGGCCGGGACCCCGAGTGCCGTCCACGAGGTGGCGGCCCGGATCGAGCGCCTCGCCACTCTGTCCGTGGAGCCGGGTCGGACTGCCCTCAACGTCGGGACCGTGGAAGGGGGAGAGGCGATCAATGCGATTGCCCGGCATGCCGCGTTCGATGTGGATGTGCGCGGAGCGGCTCAGGCCGATCTCGCCGCCCTGGCCGCTTCGGTCCTGTCGGTGCTCGAAGTACTGCCGCCGGCCGGCCTCGAGCTCGACGTTGCCGAAGTGGGCTGGCGACCAGCCGGCCGCCTCGAGCCGGACCACCCCCTGGCGAGGGCTGCTTGCGACGCATTGGCGAACCGGGGCTTGGCGGCACGTCACGTCGCGTCGAGCACCGACGCCAATGCCGCCCACGCCGTGGGGATCCCGGCCGTGGCCCTCGGGGTAGTGACGGGGTCGGGCGAGCACACGCCGCAGGAGTGGATCGACACCTCGCCGTTGGCCGACGGTCTGGCCGCCCTGGCGGATACCGTCGTGCGGTTCGAACGGGCGCTCGCCGGAGCGGACCGTGGTTGATCTGCATTTCGGGGTGACGCTCCAGGGGGTCGACCCGCCGTCGACCTTCGCCGGGATGGTGGCCGAGATCGAGGATCTCAGCTTCGACCACCTGTGGATCACGGACTCTTCGCTCCACGCCCGCAACTGCTACGTCGAACTGGCCGTCGCCGCCGGTCGCGCCAGTCGGCTCACCCTCGGCACGGCTGTGACGAACCCCTTGACCCGTCATCCCGCCATCACCGCCGCCGCTGCCGCCACCCTCGACGAGCTGAGCGGAGGCCGGATGGTTCTGGGCGTGGGTGCTGGTGACCGGCCGCTACTCGCCCTCGGGATGCGGCCGAGCCAGCTCGAAGACCTCGAGGCGATGATCGGCGCGTTGCGTCGTCTCTGGGCGGGGGAGCACGTCACCGTGAGGGCGAGCGGCTTCGCGCTCGAGGACGCCTTCCTCCGGTTCCCGGCTCGGCCGGATATCCCGATCTTTCTCGCCGCCAGCGGTCCGCGCACTCTCGAGCTGGCCGGACGGGTGGCGGACGGCGTCATCGGCCTTGTCGGGCTCTTCCCTGAAGCGGTCACGTGGGCGCTCGAGCACGTGCGCCGGGGCGCCGCCGCAGCAGGGCGTCCGGTGCCGCATTTCGGTGTCTTCGCTTACGGGGCCATCGACGACGATCGGGACGCGGCCCTCGATCGAGCTCGGTCGATCGCCGCATGGTTTCCCCAGACCCAGCCGGGGATCTGCGAGCTCGCCGGAGTGTCAGCCAGCGTGATCGAGGAGGTTCGTGTGTCGTACGGGGGTGGCGAGTTCCAGGAGGCGTCCCGCGCCGCCTCCCTCCTGCCGGACGCGTTCGTCCGCAAAGTGGCACTGGCGGGCAACGAAGACGACGCCACCGCCCAGATCCTGGGTGTGCTCGAAGCGGGGGCCGACTCGGTCCACGTCTTCCCTTTGGGCGAGACACGGATGGGGACGGTGCGGGCGTTCGCCAGGTGCGTGCGGAGGGTCAGGACGGGAGGCGGCCAGTGACCGGAGCGAACGCCGAGGGAGCTTGGACGCTGCGCCGGCTCCACCATGTGGCCTTTGCCCACCGCGACCGCGCGGTCGTCGACGGCCTGCGAGACGTCCTCGGGTTGGGCGCGCCCCACGTCGAGGAGGGATCCGGGTTCGTCGAGCGAATGTTCAGGGCCGGGGGGGCCTGCGTTCAGACCCTCGAGGTGACCGGTCCGGGGATGGTCGAGCGCTTCGTCCGACGACGCGGGCCGGCCTTGCACCATGTCGCGTTCGAGGTGGACGACATCGATGCCGCACTCGACGACCTCCGTCGACGGTCCGTTGCCCTCGTCGACACCGAACCGCGCCTGGGCAGTGAGGGTGCCCGCATCGCCTTTCTGCACCCATCGGCGCTCGGGGGGCTGTTGGCGGAGCTGGTGGAGCCGATTCGGAGGCCAAGAGCCGACCTCGAGGGTCCAGACTTGGAGGTGCCACAATGACGAGCCGGCCGGGGAGCCGAAAGCGGTGGGCCGAGCAAACGGATCCCTCGGAAACGAGGCCCGGCGACGCTGTTCGGGCCGCGTTCAGCGGTGCCCGATACGACCGGGCGAAGCTCACCGACTTGGTCGCAGACGAGCTGCGAGCGGCCATCGTCGATCTTCGGCTTCCTCCGGGAGAGCCGCTCCGGGAGTCCGCGATCGCGGAGTCGCTCGGAGTCTCCAAGACGCCGGTCCGCGAGGCGTTCGTCCGCCTCGAGCAAGCGGGGCTAGTCGAGACGACCTTGTTCAAGGGGGCCGTGGTATTGGGTTACACGCGTCGCGACCTTGTCGAGCTCTACGAGCTGCGTGAGCTGGTCGAGGTCTGGGCGGTGCGCGAAGCCGCCCGTTCGCTGGGCGACGACCAGCGCGAGCGACTGGTGCGACTGATGGAGACGACCGAGCGGCTCCGCACCGAGCGGAGGACCGCCACCCTCGAGCGGGCAATCGACGAATTCGACCAATTCCTCTTCGAACAGGTCACCAACCGGCGGATCGCCGCCCTGATCGACAACATGCGCGACCACCTCGTCCGGATCGGGCGACTCACTGCGGCGATCCCCGGCCGGTTGGAGATGTCGGTCGAACAGCACGCAGCCATTGCTGCCGCCCTCCTTGCCCGGGACCCCGACGCGGCGGAGATCGCGCTGCGCCACCACATCGGGAGCGTTCGCGACGACCAGCTTGCCGGCATCGACGACGAGGCGGAACGGTGAACGCGATCGCACGGACGACATCGGTCGGTTTGGCAAGGCTCCCCGCGTCGGCTCGCCTGCACGACTCGGGTCGGGATGCCT
>JAJYYT010000388.1 GCA_021800645.1 Actinomycetes bacterium | reverse complement strand
CCATCCGGACTCGCGATACCGAACGAAGGAGTCGGCCTGGCGGCCGACGCTGCACTTGACAAACGGCGCTCCTTCAGGAATGACCAGGGATGACGCTCTCGTCCGAGATGGCGCTGCGAGCGCAATGTGACGCGGCGTCAAAGTGGGATCCGAACGTCGGCGCTGGCAGTGCACGAGCGGAGGCCCCGGGGACGGCGTCTCGATCGAGGGCGCCTCGGCCCTCCGGCGCTACGCGGCCAGCGCTTCCAGCGACTGGCGACTCCTCCGGTGGCTCATGTGCACTCGAGGTAGTCCCAGTCTGAAAGTCTCCCCTGGTGCAGGAGGTTCGGCCCTCCGAGCGACAGTTCGACGTACACCTCGGCCGCTCTCGTGAGGTTGACGTAGCCGAGCCGAAGGGCTTCGGCTGCGACCACGTCGTCGTTTGGCACGAGGGCCGGGAAGAGCACCCGGCCCGTCGAGCCCAGCCGATCGGCTCTCACGGCGACCACCACGCGCTTGGTGAGCCCCTTTGCGCGGTGGGTCGTGCGGATCTCCGCACAGCGTTGCCGAGGGACGGCAGCACTCGCCGACGACGTCTTCTGTGCGAACGCGAACGCTCGGGCACGCTCGGCAACAACGCACGAGGGGGCGATCTCCGCTGCCTCCGGCGCAAGCAGCGCTCTGCAGACAAGTGGCCAGTGCTCTGGCACGACGAACCCGTCGATGCTAACAACAGGCGTACCCTCGAGCTCCCCCACCTCACGCTCGATGAGCCCGGGCAAGAGATGGACGAGCACTCGGAGCCGAGCCGCCCGTGGCTCTTCGGCGCGTTGCCACGACGCGAACAGCTGGAGGATCCCGCAATGCGCCTCGCGCTCGCGCTCGGTCTCGAGCTCGAGCCCGACCGCCTGCCAATGGTCGCCCACGTAGTCGCGAATCGATCCAATCTCGACGCGGCGCTCGAGGTCGGCACTCAAGAGCGCGAGCATCCTGCTCGCGACGCTCTCACGCGCGCGTCGGTCGGCGCCGCGCCCATAGCTGACGAAGGCGCGCACGAGCTTGGAGAGCGCGGGGATCACGCTTCGGGTCGAGACCGGGCTGGGCGGCTCGAGCCAGGCCACCACAAGCCGGGCGACCTCGCCCGAGTAGGGGTTGCGCGCCCTGCCGGCGAAGTATGCGCTCGCCCCCCGGCGTCTGAGCGCGTCCTCGAGCCAGCGGCCGATCGGGTTGGTCGGGACGAGGAAGAGCAGCTCCGCCGGGTCGCACGCACCCAGCGGCTCGAGGCGCCCGAGGAGCGCAGCGTCGACCTCCGGGACCCCACACCCCGCGCACGCGCCGGGCCCTGTGCCCACGACAGAACGCGCCACACCTGCGCAGATCCGGGCGATCGCCTCCTCGGAGCCGCAGGCGATGTGGAGCGCCGGGCTGCCCACCTTTGCACCCGGCGCGGGACGGGGGAAGGGCCCTTGCGAGCCGTTCGCACGAAGCAGCGCCTCGGCGCTGCGGTTGAGGGCCACCGTCGCACGGTAGTTGGTCGCGATGGTGAGGCGCTGGACCCTTACCCCCGCTGCAACGAACAACGGCTCGATGTCGCCGAGCGCGCCGCGAAAGCCCATGATCTCTTGATTCCGGTCTCCCGTGCACAGCACCGGGATGCCGTGCACGGCCAGGGCCAGAGGAATCACGAGGTCACCCGTCGAGTCGTCCTGGAACTCGTCGTTGATCAGGCCGCGCACCCGCCACTCGGGCGCTGAGACAAGGTGAGCGGCGATGAGCTCGACGTTGGCCTCGGCGCGCAGGCGGACCTCGTCTTCGACCAGCGCGCCCGTGCGCGCGGCCGCCCTTCGCATCTGCTCCCAGGCAGGCCGGAAGATCGAGGCGAACTCGGGGTCCATGGGTTGGCCGCGGCTGATCAGGTCTGCCGCGCGGTCGAGCACGGCGAAGAGATTCGCGTGGTTGACGCTTCGTGGGAACCTCTCGACGATCCTTGCGCCCGCGTGGCGGATCAGCCAGTCGATCTCCTCCTCCCGGCTCCACATGACCCCGCTCCACAGCCCGGTCTCGCGCAGCACGATGCGATAGAGGTGCTCCCAGGTGCAGATCGTGACGCCGAGCGACGATCCGAGCAGTGCTTCCACCCTGCGGGCGAGCTCCCGCGTGGCCTCGACGGTGAAGGTCGGCACGAGCAGGTTGCCCTCCGCCTTCCCCATGGACACGAGACCGCGCCAGTAGCAGATGGCGGCCAGGCAGACCCGGGTCTTGCCCGAGCCTGCGAGCGCGTCTGCGATCGTCACGCCACCGTCGGGCCATGCGACCACGACGGCAGCCTGCTCTTCGTCGAGACCCTCGAACAGTGCGCGCACCGCGGCTGCGACCCCGGGCCCAAAGGCCTGCGCGACCCGTGCGAGCTCGCTGCGGGCACTCATCGCAGCGCCTCCAGCCCTGCGCTCGCCTCGGGGGCCATTCGGGCCTTCACCTCGGCTGCCTCGTGGTCGAGGGCGCGGGTGAGGACGCCTGCGGCTGCCGGGCCGAGCCGCCAGTACAGCGGCTCTTCGAGCGGGGCGTCTTGGTCGTGGCAGCACTCGTGGTAGGAGGCCTCGTCGCCGCCGACCGCGACGGCGAAGCGGTCCCGGGCAACCTGGCGGAGCTCTCTCACCCCGCACCGCAGCTCCTCTCGCCAGCAGCTCTCGGGCCCGCCACCCTCTTCGAGCTCGCGAAGGCGCGCGACGAGCGCTCGGCGCAGGCGGCCCGAGAGGAGGTTGTGGACCCCCGCGGCATCGTGGGGGCGTCGCGACAGGCCCAGCCAGCGGGCGATCGGCTCGCGGTCGGCGTCTGCGACCTCGATGGGGTGCTCGAACCCCTCGACGACGAGGCCCTCGTCGACGAGCTGCGCCGCGACCGCCTCGGCGGGGCGAAGGTAGTAGTCGGTGAGCAAGATGACGAGCCCTTCGCAACCGAGACCGGCCGCAACGCCCCTGAGGTGGGCCCTCGCCAGCGCGGGGAGGAACGGCAGGCCCGGGCGCAGGTCCTTGTCGCTGCGCCCGGGCCTCGAGCGCCGGGCGCCGCGGGTCCCGAGCGCGGCCTCAGCCACGGGAAAGCTCCGCGAGGCGCCGCCGGAGGGTCGCCATCTCGCCGGTC
>JAJYYT010000387.1 GCA_021800645.1 Actinomycetes bacterium | reverse complement strand
CCGCCGTCGACGCCGACGCCGCCCCCCCGCCGCTCCATACCCCGTAGCCGACCCCGACGCCGACGAGGAGCGCCAGGACCGTGAGCCCAACCGCGAGCGCCGCGCGCAGGCCCCTGCGGCGCGGGCTGCGCGATGTCCGCGGTTGGCCCTGCAGCGCACGACCGCTGTGTGTGGGGCCCCATGTCGCACGCGTCGTCGGCCATGTCGCACGCGTCGTCGGCTCCATGGGGCGCTCGTCAGCGCCGGCGGACAAGCAAAGCGGTTCCACGGCTCAATATGTTGGCACCGCGGATCGGGCTCGTTCGCGCGAAGCCTCGAACTGCCCGTCCGGCGGCGGTCTCCGACCGTTGCACGCGTACGACGGCGGTCTCCGACCGTTGCACGCGTACGTCGCCGATCCATGCGCGTCGATCTCGTGGCACCGTACCGCTCGGGCACCGCGACCCCGGCGTGAGGCTGGGGCGCACTGTCGGGAAACACACGCGTTGACCTGGACGCTCGCATTCTCCGTCAACGCTTTGTAGTCTCGCGCCGGAAGCGGCCGATGCGGTCGTCGGCTGGGCCGCGGGGAGCCCACTTGGGGAAGGCAGAGCGGTGGTGCGGGTCGCCCTCGGCGGCTGCCGCACATCCTGTCCCATCTCCTGGCCTCCCGGCGAGGTCCGGTCGGGTGCCCGCGGTCGACCGGTGCGGAAGTCCGTACACGACGACGTCAAAGGATGGACATGGGCACCGAGGGGAAGAGCCCGTGCGTGGCTGGGGATGCGCCCACGAGACGCAAGCGCAGGCCCGAGCGCACCGTCAGGAAGCCGGCGAAGACGATCGCCGCATCCGTCCTCGTGACCGGCGGCCTCGTCCTCGCGATCGCAGGCACGACTGCCGGCGCCTCGCAGTCGACGTCGTCGTCGACCGCGACGAGGATCCCGTCATCGGGCACCAGCGGGGCGACGCCGTCGACACCGTCCGCGACAGCGCCGTCGACACCGTCCGCGACAGCGCCGTCGACACCGTCGGGCGCGAACCAGTCGAGCCCGACAGCGTCGACACCGTCCGCTGCGACAGGGTTGGCCGCGACACCGACCGCTGCGACAGGGTCGGCTGCGACACCGTCCGCTGCGACAGGGTCCCCGACGTCACCGACCTCGACATCGCCGGCGACAGAGTCCGCTGTGACAGGGTCGGCTGCGACACCGACCGCTGCGACAGGGTCCTTGACGTCACCGACCTCGACACCGAAGGCGACAGGGTCCGCGCCACCGACCGCGAAAGCGCCGCCGGCAGCGACATCGGTCGCGGCGCTCCCGAGGAGCAAGCAGGCGTACTGGCTCGCCACGGCGGGCGGGACGGTCTACGCGTTCGGCGGGGCTCCGAAGCTCGGCACAGCGTCGCACGTGAAGCTGGCCGCGCCGGTCGTGGCCATGACCTCGACCAGGACAGGCACGGGCTACTGGCTCGTCACCGCCAACGGCGGCGTCTACGCGTACGGGACTGCCGAGCTCCACGGTTCGCTGGCTGGACAACGCCTCGCTGCCCCGGTCGTCGCCATGGCGGAGGACCCCGTTACCGGTGGCTACTGGCTCGTGGCAAAGGACGGCGCCGTGTTCGGCTTCGATGCGCCGGACCTCGGCTCCCTCGCGGGCAAGCGCCTCGGCGAACCGGTCGTCGCAATGGCAGCGATGCCGACAGGACGCGGCTACTGGCTGGCTGCCGGCAACGGCGCAGTCTTCGACTTCGGCACGGCGAAGTTCTACGGGTCCATGGCCGGCCGACGGCTCGATGCGCCTGTCGTGGGGATGACCGCCAGCCTCACAGGTCACGGGTACCGCCTCGTCGCGGCCGACGGCGGCGTCTTCGACTTCGGGAACGCGAAGTACTACGGCTCGCTCGGAGGGCGCACCCTGCCGCACCCGGTGACGGCGATGGCAGCGATGTTCAGCGGCAACGGGTATTGGCTCACCACATCCCAGGGTGGCGTGACGCCGTTCGGCACAGCCGAGCTCTTCGGCGTCGTCCATGCGCCCGTCGGCTCGCCGGTCGTCGCCATGGCGCCGGCGAAGGGTGACGGCGACCCGGTCGCGCTCGCGTACGCGCCCGGCAGCTACGGCTACGACATCTCGAGGTACCAGTGCGGCAATTTCCCCGCGGGCGTCCACACGATCGGCATCATCGAGATCGACAGCTGGGGCGACGCCCACACGAACCCGTGCTTCGTGACAGAGGTCACCTGGGCGGGACCGGGGCTGAACCTGTACATGTTCATGATCTACGGCACCTCGTCGGCAGCCCAGCCCGCCTGCGCGTCCGCACCGGTCCCCTCTGCGTGCAACTTCGGGTACGCGGAAGCGGACAGCAACTTCGTGACCGCTGCGAAGATGATCAACGCGCGAGCCACCGTCCCCTGGTGGCTCGACATCGAGCAGGCGAACTGGTCGTCCAACAAGACGGCGAACGCGTCGGTGGTCATGGGCGCGGTGGACGCGCTGCACGCGCGCGGCGTCGCGACAGTCGGCTTCTACTTCGCCCTCGACACATGGACAACCTGGATGGGCACGTACGACCCGTCTGGGCCGCTCTTCCCCGCCTGGTGGGGAGGACCTCCTCCGGCCACGAAGTGCGCGACCGCTCGTGCGGTCGCCACGTCGAATGGCCACACCATGCCGTCGGGGCCGATCACGCTCATCCAGTACACCGACAACGTGCACGGGTTCGACGGCGACTACGCCTGTTGAACAGCTCGCGAGCAGCGCGCGGGGGCAAGCCTGGCTCATTCGTCATGCTCGGGCACAGGCGGTACGTCGTGGGGGAGCTCTTCCACCGGGGGCATGCGACGGAAGAAGTACCAGTACATCGCGGCGTTGGCGAGCTGCAGGAGCCCGGCGATCTCGAAGGGCAGGCTCAGGCTCACGTCGTCGAGCAGGTACCCCGAGGCAAGGGGGCTCAGCCCCATGACCACCTGGCTCGGCACGTTCGAGAGCGCCGCGACCGACGACCGCTCCTCGGGATCGGCCATCGCGACGACGTACGACTGGCGCAGCGGCATGCCGGCGCGCTGGACGACCATGCGCAGCGCGTAGGCCACGCCCGCGAGGACGAAGCTTGGCGCGAGCACGAGCGGCAGGAT
>JAJYYT010000386.1 GCA_021800645.1 Actinomycetes bacterium | reverse complement strand
GCCGGTGTGGGGTGCCGGTCCCTTCCCTCGCGGCGATGCGCACGCTGTTCACCGGGATCCCCCTGGATCGGGCGACGGTCTCGATGACGATCAACGCCACTGCCCCGATTCTCCTTGCCCTCCTCGTCGCGACTGCCGAGAAGAACGGAGTCCCCCGGGCGCGGCTCGGCGGCACGGTTCAGAACGACATCCTGAAAGAGTACATCGCGCGAGGAACGTACATCTATCCACCCGAAGCGTCGATGCGCCTCGCCACCGACCTCATCGAGTTCGCGACGCGCGAGATGCCCGAGTGGAACTACATCAGCGTCTCCGGGTACCACATGCGCGAGGCGGGCGCCACGGCGCCGCAGGAGGTCGCGTTCACGATCGCGAACGCGATCGCGTACGTTGACTCCGTGCGCGCGCGGAGGCTCGATCTCGATGAGTTCCTGCCGCGCCTGTCGTTCTTCTTCTCGAGCGACCGGGACTTCCTTGGGGAGATCGCGAAGTTCCGTGCCGCGCGGCGCCTTTGGGCAGCGATCGTCCGCGAGCGCTTCGGAGCACGGCGCGGCCGATCGATGCACCTGCGCTTCCATACGCAGACCGCCGGTTCGAGCCTGACGGCCCAGCAGCCCGAGCTCAACGTCGTTCGGACGACCCTCGAGGCGCTCTCCGCGGTCCTCGGAGGCACCCAATCCCTCCACACGAACGCTCTGGACGAGGCGATCGGGCTGCCGACCGAAGCCTCGGCCCGACTCGCGCTCCGAACGCAGCAGATCATCGCCGAGGAGTCCGGGATTCCCAACACGGTGGACCCGCTGGCCGGCTCCTACGAGATCGAGCGACGGACCGACGCGATCGAGTCCGAAGCGCGGGAATACCTCGCGCGAGTCGACGATTTGGGCGGGAGTCTTGTCGCGATCGAGCGAGGGTACTTCCAGGCGGAGATCGCCCGCGAGGCGTACCGGACGGCGCGACTCCGCGAGACGCGGGAAGAGGTCGTCGTCGGGGTCAACGATTTCGAGGAAGGCAACCCGGAGTTCACGTTGTTCCCCTCCGAACGTCCCGGCGTCCGCGGCCAGCGGATCTCTCCCGCGGAGGAACGCCGTCAGGCATCGCTGATCCGACAGTGGCGGGCGAACCGCGACACCGTGCGGAGCACCTCTGCCCTCGAGGCGCTCGCCCGGGCGAGCCGGACATCGCAGAACGTCCTCCCGCTCGTGATCGCGGCGGTCAACGCGGGAGCCACGCTGGGGGAAATCGCGGATGTTTGGAGGGAGATCTTTGGCGAACAGCCTCCCTCCCGGGCGTTCTAGCGGAGCGACCGTGCAGCTCGACCATCTTGGAATCGCCGTGCGGGATCTGGAGGCGCGGGCCGCCCCCTGGACCGCGCTTTCCGGGGGACGGGCGGCGGAGACCGAGGAGGTGTCGAGCCAGCAGGTTCGCGTCCGATTCGTCCCGTTCGGATCGACGGATATCGAGCTTCTTTGTCCGACATCCCCCACCTCTCCGCTCGCGCGATTTCTGGAGAGCCGCGGAGAAGGGATCCACCACGTGGCATTCCGCGTGGAGAGCGTCGACGCGGAGCTCGAGCGGCTGAAGCGCGCGGGCGAGCGCGTGGTCGACGAGCGTGCGCGGCCGGGGGCGAGGGGCCGTCGCGTGGGATTCGCTCACCCCTCGGCGTTCGGAGGGGTCCTCGTTGAGTTCGTGGAGGGGCCGTGAGCGCCATCCGCGCGGCGGAACTCGCCGGGATCCTCGATTCTCGCGGCAACCTGACCGTCGAGGCGACGATCTCGCTAGAGAGCGGCGCCACGGGACGCGCGGGGGCGCCGAGCGGAGCCAGCACGGGCGTGCACGAGGTGCACGCCTTCCCCCGGGGGGGAGTCCCTGAGGCGGTCTCGCGATTCCGGTCGCGCGTCGCTCCCCACTTGATCGGGCTCGACGCGCGCGACCAGGCCGGTCTCGACCAGCGGCTTACCGAGGTCGATGGGACGCCCCAGTTCTCCGAGATCGGTGGGAATACCGCGACGGCCGTCTCGATCGCGAACGCTCTCGCGACCGCGTCGGAGGCCGGTCGCCCGCTGTACGAGGTGCTGCGCCGCCCGGGCGTGGAAGGGACCCGGTTCCCCGCCGTCGTGGGGAACTGCCTCAATGGGGGCCGGCACGCAATCGGCGGCCCCGAGTTCCAAGAGTTCATCGCATTCGCCGAGGGCCGCACGATCGATGAGTCGGTCCGAGCCGCCCTGGACGTCCACCGACGTATCGGAGCCGAGCTTCGCCGCCGCCTTCCTACCGCCGCGCTGGGCCGAGGCGATGAGGGCGGTTGGGTGGCTCCCCTAGGAAGCGTCGACGCCCTCGAGATTTTGGTTGCGGCCTGCGCGGCCTCTCGGGACGAACTCGGGATCGAGGTTCACCCGGGGCTCGATCTTGCGGCCAGCGAGTTCTTCGCAAAGGGGCGGTACCGCTATCGGGACCGTTCGCTGGATCCCGCCGAGCAGGTCCGGTTCGTGATCGACCTCGTCGAGCGCTACGGCATCCGCTACCTTGAGGACCCGTTCGACCAGGAGGCGTTCGAGGAGTTCGCGCAGCTCTCGACCGCGGTCGGGAGGAGCACGTTGATCGTGGGCGACGATATCTACGTGACCCAGGAGGCGCGCGTGCGCCGGGGACTCGAGGTGAGAGCCACCAACGCCGTTCTGATCAAGATCAATCAGGTCGGCACCCTTTCGGGCGCCTTCGCCACGGTCGACTATGCTCGGACCCACGGGGCCCAGCTGATCGCCTCCCACCGCTCCGGCGAGACCCCCGATTCGTGGCTCGCCCACGTCGCCCTCGGGATCGGGGCCCGCGGGATCAAGACGGGGGTGCTCGGCGGAGAGCGGGTGGCAAAGTTAAATGAGCTGCTTCGTCTCGCCCGCGCCCACGGAGCCTAGCACACCGATGCCGGACGAGGAGACATTGGCCGAGGAGCGGATGATCGCCTCCGACGGGCAGGACACCGCTCCCGGCGAGCTCCTGGTCCCCGAGGAGACGTACCTGACCTCGGGGGTCCACATCGGCACCCAACAGAAGTCGGCGAGCATGCGCCGGTTCATTCACAAGATTCGGTTCGACGGGCTGCACGTCCTCGACATCCGAGAG
>JAJYYT010000385.1 GCA_021800645.1 Actinomycetes bacterium | reverse complement strand
GCGCGAACTCTCCGAGGGGATCGAGGATCGTGACCGACAGATTCGGCCGCATCCACCGGGATCGGAGAAGGGTCAACGCTGCTGCGAACGACTTACCGCTGCCCGTCGTCCCGAAGATTCCCCACGAGTGGCTCGCGTGCGCCCAGCGATCGATGAAGACCGGCGCCGCATCCTCGAGCAGCAGGCCGATCAGGATTCCGCGGGGCTCGAGGATCGTCTCGTCGACGAACGGATAGAACGCGGCCAGCCCGTCGGTCGGCAACGTGTGGAAAAAACGGAACGGCCGTTCGCCGGATCCCGTTAGGTCGGGCGGTGCGAGCGCCGCCCCCACCTCATGACGCGGTACGTGCGCCCGGAATCCGAGGGTCGCGAGGCGTGCCTCCAATGCAGCACGCGCTTCCAAGGCCCGAGCCGGGGAACTTCCATAAGCGGTCCAGCGGACCCCCACGCGCCAGAGCTCTTGCTCGCGCCGTGCCACCCGGCGGCCGAGCTCCTCGGCACCGGCCCGCTCCTCCTCGAGCTCGGCCGCGCGCGCGTCGTCCGCTCCGCCTCGCACGAGCTCGACCTGGGCGACGGCTCGAGCTCCGTGCAGGATCTCCAAGGCGCGCGCCGGCGGTATCGGGAACGCCTCCAGGTAGAGCTCGATCGGGGTCGAGGTCGGAGCGAGACGCCCCACGAACCCGAACGGCACTTCGTTCGGCAACTGCCGCACGAGGAGCGGGGCGACGGCCCGAGTACCGACGATCCGCCACTCGGCATCCTCGATGACCGGCGAGGTCGTCACGGTGATGCCTCCGGCGCGGCTAGCCCGGCTCTCCGATGGGAGAGGGCCAGCGGAACCGCCGACGCGGCCAGCACGACGGCGCGGGTCCCCTCCCACGGAGCCGGCAGGGCCACGTAGCCGACGACGCCGGCCGCGAAGATGGCATACACTCCTCCCATGATCGCCGGAGGCCGTCGTAGGGCGGGATCCGAGCGGGGATACCGCAGGAGATGGCTTGCCACGCCCAAGGCGATCAACGCGAGCGTGAGGCCGGCGAGAGACGTCTCGATCATTGCCGCGACGCCGCAGACGAGGGCGAGGCCGATCGAGATCCGCACCGGATCGGCCTGAACCCGCGCGATCCAACGGCCCTCGATCATGGCGAACCTCGGGTGGCGTTCGCGAAGCCGAACCGCCCGAAGGCTCCCGCGAGCTCCGCGTCGCTCAGCCGCTCCGGTTCGACGCCGAGATGCGCGAGACGCGCGGAGAGCTCGCCGAGCCGGTGCTCGAGCCGTGACGGACCGCCGGCTAGGGTCGCCGCCTCCCACTGCAATGCGTAAATCCGGCGCTGGCATCGGTGACGGCAGAGGAGGTCGACCATCTCCGCGTAGGCGAGGGCCGCGGTCAGCTCTCCTCCCGCTCCCTGTGGGATCGTCGGCCGGAACGGCGCCGGATCGACCGGGACCCCGGTCGTCGCGAGCACGATGCCTCCGTCGACGGTCCGCAACAGCTCCCGAAACGCGTCGAAGCGCTGCCGCAGCTGCTCCGGAGGGAGGAAGGCGATCGGCCCTCCTCGACAGCGAAGAACCGCGACCTGTACGCCCGCTCCGGTCTCGAACACCGTCTCCCGAATCCGTCGTACGGGGGTCATACGCCTCCCGGTCGGACTTTGTGCCCGGTGCCACTGCGACATGCGCCGGGCGAGTTCGAGGTCGAGCGGTCTTCCGTCGATCGGAATCGCCGTGAGTAGGAACCCCGCACCGAGGAACGGAAGCCATCCGACCGCGCCATAGAGCGGGATGACGGCCGCGCCTGCGATTGCGTACGCGAGGAATCGGAGGCCGTCGCGGGCCGACGGAAACGGTCCGAGGCGCATTCTCCGGTCGGTCGGTGCGGGCAGTGCGACGTACGGGAACGTCGCCGTAGCCTCCATCTCATTCCTCCCCCTCGGGTGGGGCCGGCTTCCACGACGGCTTGAATCGGCTCGACGCGGCGTGGACGTGCGTAACCAGGCGACCCGCTCCGTGGCCCAGGGCACCGGCGATCACAGCCGGAGCGGCGGCCGGAAGGGCGACCGAGCCGGCCGCGCGGGCGCTCCGGTTGACCGCGCCCGAGATTCCGGCGGTGCCGGTCGAACCTCCCCCGATCGGGCCCGAAGTGGTGCGGGACGCTCCAAGGAGGCCCCGTTCGACCGCACCCGAGAGCGCCGCTCCGGCCGCCGGGAATCCGAGCTGGGAGAGCTGCGACCCGCTGATCGAGATCAGGTACGGGCTCGAGAGCGCGAGCGTGAGGAACGCGACCAGAAGGATCGGGTTCGGCGAATGGACGGCGAGCTCGAGCGGAACGACCAGGACGCACGGGAGCAGCGCCAGCTCGATGAAGAGCATCCACCCGCGCCGCGCGAGAGCCGAGAACGGAGGGATCGGCCACAGAAGGGTGAAGACCGGTAGCACTACGAGGAGGACAGCAAGGCCGGCATCGCGTAGACCGACGAGGATCGAAAGGAGGAGGACGAGCGAAAACTCGACGAACGTGAGGACGAATGCAAGGGCCCCATTCTGCCAGATGAACGTCACCTGGCTCGGGCCCGAAAGGTTGGTCCAGTTTTGCCAAGCCCCGCCATCCCAGCCGGCGATCGCGGGGTAGGTCACCGCACCGATATCGAGAATGCCCGTGGCGAACAGGATGGTGAAGTTCGCGACCACGACCGCTATGATGAACCGCACGATGAGAGCCTCGGCCCAGGGGCCGCTTCGTTGGTAGAGCGCCTTGGAGAGGTACAAGAGGCCCAGTCCGACCGCTACGAGCGCGACCGCCGGATCGACGATCGTGACCAGGAGGTAGGAGCTGAACTTCGCCGCTTCCGCGAGGAACGCCGCTCCTCCGCTCGGATCCGAGAGCGAAGGGAACAGCTGGCTCGTGGACATCGCGGGGACGAAGAGGCCGTTGTACGTCGGCGTGATCGCCGCATTCATCGTTACGGTGAACAACCCGAACGCCCCGGCGAGAAGGGCTTGGATCAGCGCGTTCCACGGGTCGCTCACGGGAGGCTCACACGCCCGAGATGACCCACTGAGCGAGACCCCAGACGAGGCCCGTGATCGCCGCGGTGAAGATCAGCGTGCCGATTAGGGCGTCCC
>JAJYYT010000384.1 GCA_021800645.1 Actinomycetes bacterium | reverse complement strand
GGATCGCAATGCCTGCAGTGTCCGTGGACGATGTCTCTTCGCTCGAGCGCATCGGCGTTCCGACCCTGTCGACGGCCCTGCGCGCTGTGCGCCAGGTGACGACAGCGCCGCACGGCCTCGAAGGTGAGGGCTTCCCTGTCCGGCGCGCCTTCGCCGGCGTGTCGCTCGCCGACCTGGACCCCTTCGTCCACATGGACCAGATGGGCGCGGTCGACTACGCGCCGGGCGAGGCGAAGGGGACCCCCTGGCACCCGCACCGGGGCTTCGAGACCGTCACCTACATGATCGACGGGACCTTCCAGCACCAGGATTCGATCGGTGGGGGCGGCCTCATCACCAACGGCGCCACCCAGTGGATGACCGCCGGCGCGGGCATCCTCCACATCGAGCGCCCGCCCGAAGACCTCGTCGTCTCCGGCGGGCTCTTCCACGGCGTGCAGCTGTGGGTGAACCTTCCAAAGCGGGACAAATGGGTGGCGCCTCGTTACCAGGGCATCGAGCCGCACGCGACGACGTTGCTCTCCTCCCCCGACGGAGGGGCGCTCCTGCGCGTGATCGCGGGCGACGTCGACGGCCACAGGGGTCCCGGGGTCACCCATACCCCGATCACCTTGGTGCACGCCACGTTGAGCCCGGGCGCGCACGTAGTGCTCCCCTGGCCCCCGCAACGCAATGCGCTCGTCTACGTCCTGGCGGGACGCGGCAGCGCCGGTGGTGAAGCCCGGCCGCTCCGCACGGGTCCGCTCGCCGTGTTCGGCTCCGGCAACGCGCTGGCGGTCACCGCCGACCCGACGCAGGACTCGTCCTCCCCGACGCTCGAGGTCCTCGTCCTCGGTGGCGAGCCGATCCGCGAGCCCGTCGCCACCTACGGCCCGTTCGTCATGAACACCCGCGACGAGCTCGCCCAGGCATTCGAGGATTTTCACGCCGGAAGACTGGGGACGATCCCGGCCGATCACATCGGGAACTGAGCCACCGACCGAGGAGGGAGCGATCATGACGACCGCTGTCATCGTCGACGCCGTCCGGACTCCTGGGGGGAAGCGGAACGGCGCCTTCAAGAATTGGCACCCGGTCGACCTCGCCTCGGAGGCACTCAGGGCGCTCCAGGCGCGCAACGACCTCGACCCGGGGCTCGTCGACGACGTCATCATGGGCTGCGTCATGCAGGTCTCCGAGCAGTCGCTCAACGTCGCGAGGAACGCGGTGCTCGCCGCCGGGTGGCCCGAGTCCGTCCCCGCCACGACCGTCGACCGCCAATGCGGCTCGTCCCAGCAGGCGATCCACTTCGCCGCCCAGGGGGTGATCGCGGGCGCCTACGACGTCGTGGTGGCCGCAGGGGTCGAGAGCATGACGCGCACGCCCATGGGGTCGTCGATCGTCGCGGACCTGGGGATGCCGTTCGGGCCGCGCATGGTGGACCGCTACGCCGAGCGCGGCGGGCTCGTGAACCAGGGCGTCGCCGCCGAGATGATCGCCGAGCGCTGGGGGCTCAGCCGAGAGGAGCTCGACCGGTACGCCTTGGGCAGCCACGAGCGCGCGGCGAGAGCGACCTTTGAAGGGCGCTTCGAGCACGAGATCGTCCCCGTCGCTGTGCGCGACGGCGCCGGCGCGGAGACCTGCGTGACCGTGACTGCTGACGAGGGCATACGGCCCGACACCTCTCTCGAGGCTCTCGGCCAGCTGAAGCCCGCCTTCACCCCTGGCGGCACGGTCACCGCGGGCAACTCATCCCAGATCACCGACGGTTCTTCCGCCGTCCTCATCATGAGCGAGGAGCGAGCGGACGCCCTGGGACTCACCCCACGGGCGCGGCTCGTCGCCTTCGCGCTGGCCGGCGTCGACCCGGTCATGATGCTGACGGGACCGATCCCCGCGACGCGCTCCGTGCTCGAGCGGGCGAAGCTCTCGCTCGACGACGTCGACCTCTTCGAGATCAACGAGGCCTTCGCGTCCGTCGTGCTCGCGTGGGAGCGGGAGCTCCACCCTGACATGGGCAAGGTCAACGTGAACGGCGGGGCCATCGCCCTCGGCCACCCGCTGGGAGCCACGGGAGGCAAGCTCATGGCGACCCTCGTGCACGAGCTCGACCGCTCGGGCGGCCGCTACGGCCTCCTCACCATGTGCGAGGGCGGCGGTCTCGCCAACGCGACCGTGATCGAGCGCCTGGGATAGGAGGCCGGCAGCTCGACGCGGACCTTCAGGCGGCCGCTGTCGCTAGGCTGGTGCGTCGGTGTCAGACCACGGACGGTCGCCGTCAGCCCGCAGAGACTGGCTCTCGCAGCGGTCGCTGGTCCTGCACCTCGCCCTTCTCGTCTGGTTCCCCGGCTGCCTCGTCGCCTTCTGGTGGCAGGTGCACCGCGCGCTCGGGGGCAACGCTCTGTCCTACCTGTACTCGATCGAGTGGCCCGCCTTCGCCATCGCCGGGGTGTGGGTCTGGTGGCAACTCGTGCACACCGAGCCCGCCGGGCTCGAGCCGGCGCCGCTGGGCCAGGAAATCGGGACCGCCTCGGCGTCCGGCGCCGTGGAAGGGGCCGGGCCGCCGGAGCCCCACCCGGTGCGCCGGCGTGAGGAAGAGGACCCCGAGCTCGCCGCCTACAACGACCGCCTGGCGCGCCTGGCCTCCGAAGGCCCGAAGGGATGGAGACGCAGATGAGCACCGAGAACCTCAGAAGAGCAGCGAGCCGGGTCGCCCCCGGGTACGCACGACCCGGCGACATCGACGACCCGACCAGGGGCCTCGGCGCCGCGCTCGCCCGCTACAGGGTCATGGCGTTCATCGTGGGCACGGGGCTCGCGACCCTCGTCTTCGTCGGTGTCCCGCTGCAGTACGGGGCGGGCATCCCTCAGGTCGACCAGATCGTGGGGCCGATCCACGGCTTCCTCTACATCGTCTACCTACTGGTGGCGGTCGACCTCGCACGCCGGGCCAGGTTCACGCTTCTCCAGATGGCGGCGATGATCGGCGCTGGTTTCGTCCCGCTGCTCGCCTTCATCATCGAGCACCAGGTCACCAAGCGCATCCGGGCGACGTTCCCCGAGCTCGGCGCCCCTGGCGCAGCCGAGGCTCCGCCGCCCGCCCTCGGCTGACGCCTCACAGCCCCAGGCGCGCCGTCCTCAGCCGCTC
>JAJYYT010000016.1 GCA_021800645.1 Actinomycetes bacterium | reverse complement strand
CAGCGCTCTCCCGGAGCGTTCGAGGCAGCGTGCCAGCGTCTCCACGGAGGCATCCATCGTGCCGCTCAGGGCAAGGCCGTCGAGCAGGACGTCGGCCGCCTCGGCGTCGCGCCCGAGCCCGATCAGCGCGCCGGCTCGGTACGCGGCGAGCCCGGCGGCGTCGTGCTCGAAACCCTCGTCGTCGGTCCCGACGCGCACGCGAGCGAACGCGCGCAGCGCCTCTTCGAACCGGCCCTCGAGCAGCAACACCCGGCCCTCTTGGAGATCGGCGGCGCTCTGGACGACGAGCGTCGCACGCAGGCGCGCGATCTCCTCCATCGCCTCGTCGAAGCGGCCCATCCCGACGAGCGCTTCGATGGCCGCTCCCCGTGCGAGGCGCGCGACGCCGCGCGTGGGACGTGCTCGAAGCGCGGCACGGCAGCAGGCGAGCCCGTCTTCGTAGCGCTGCTCGAGGACGTAGGAGCGGGCCAGGCTCACGAGGCGCGTGGCCTTCGGCAGCTTCGAGGGTCCGAGGAGGTCGCGGATCGCGATCGTCGTATTGCGCCCTGGCTTCCCTCTTCCCGAGATCGCGGACGAGAGGTAGCCCCAGTGGGTGATCCGGACGCCTTCGATGATCCCGGAGACGAGCTGCTCGGTCCCGGCCCGGGCGATCACCTGCTCGTGGAGACGACCGACCCATTGCCCGCACGCACGGCGGAAGAGCCGGCACGCCGGATGGCTACGAGCGGTCGCCACCTCCGTCCCGCGGACGTTGTCGACCATGACGAGCCCGCTCTCCAGGGTAGCCGGGGCGTCGGCGAGCCTCCGACGGAGGGCCGAGGGGTCCGGTGCGGCCAGCTCCTCGTCCGCGTCGATCCACAGCACCCACTGGCCGCTGCAGTGCGCGAGCGCGTCATTGCGTGCCCGGCCGAAGTCCTCGTCCCAGTGGCCGCCGACCACCGTTGCGCCAGCGGAGCGGGCGATCTCCTGGGTGTCGTCGACGGACCCGGTGTCATAGACGAGGACCTCGTCGGCGAGCGCGCGCAAGGAGTCCAGGCATCGTCCGATGTTCGCGTGCTCGTCGCGCGCGATGAGGCACGCGCTGACCAGCGGCCTCGACTCTGGGCCGCAGGGTCCCTGATGGCGAGGGCCCCAGGGGTGCGGACCACCCGCGTGATGCAGGTACGAGGCCTCCGCGACGACCAGGCGCCCGCGGGCTCGCGCCCGCCGCGCGAGCGCGCCGATCGGGGAGCACCCGCCCTGCGCCGCCTCTTCGAGGAGGAAGCCGAAGCCTCCCGCACACTCGAAGACCTCGCGCTCGAGGGCGAGCGCCGCCCCATCGAGCCAGCGTACGTCGGTGATTGCCGCGCGCGTTGCCGCGCGCGCGGCCACCAGCTTCCGAAGGACGGCGGTCTCCTGCGGCCGGTACGGCACTCCGACCAACAGGTCGTCTCCGGCCGAGATGTTCGTGCGGGGCGCGGCTGCGGCCACTCCGGGCGCACGTGCTGCGACCACCAACGGATCCAACCAGGCGCCGACAGGCGTAGCGCGCTCGTCGACGAGGACGACCACCTCGCCGAGACGAGGTAGATGTGTCGATCGGGAGAGCCCGTTCGTGGCGACGCTGCGCCAGCCGGCGAGCGCGCGCGGGACCGTGCCGGGCGCGACGGCCACAACGTCGTCGCCGGGCCGCAGCGTCCTCGCAAGGCGTGAGAGAAATGCTGGCGTCGCCTCTTGACGACGAGCAGCGAGCACCACCATCGTCACGGGTCGCCTGCGCATGGACTTCCTCTCCGCCCCGGCTCACGTGCGCCTCCTGCGCGCCGAGGTGCAAGGTCCATCGGCACGCGTGCACTCCCGGTCAAGGGGCATGCGTGCCGAGGCTTCGGCGAGAAACCGCTCAGGCACGGGGCCAGTCGGTCCGATACTCCTCGTGTCCCGCTTCGGCGGGGAAGTGCGCGGCGGCAACGGGTGCGCACAGAGGCGTGCCCGTCTGCTCTCGATCCCGACAAGGAGGAAACACGGATGTCTTCTTCTCTCGTAGTCGACACGAACATGTCGGCCCTGCAGGCCCTGAACGACCTGAACGCGACCGACAACGCGATGACCACAGCCATCAACAAGCTGTCTTCTGGCCTGCAGATCGCGAACGCTGCCACAGGACCAGCGCAGTACGTGGTCTCCCAGGCGCTGGAGTCCCAGGCCAACGGGTACGAGACCGCCATCAACAACGCCCAGGACGGGGTCTCGCTCATCCAGACCGCCTCGGGCGCGCTCTCTCAGATCTCGTCGATCCTCCAGACGATGGACCAGCTGGCCCTCACCTCTGCGAACGGCGCGACCTCGACATCGACGGCGTTGGCCGCGAACCAGTCGGAGTTCACAGACCTGATGAAGTCGATCGACGAGATCGCAGGAACCACGACCTACGGGACGACCAACCTGCTCATCGGCACAAAGTCGGCTACGCACCCCTATACGACCGCTTGGTCGGGAACACTCCAGGTCGGCGCGTTCGACCTGACAAACCAGCGCATCAAGCTGAGCATCACAGCGGTCACATCGGAGGCCCTGGGCCTCACCGGAGGTCCGGCGACCGTGACGGGTGCAGCGATCGCGACAGGCAAGGTCACCTTGACGGCCGCAGCGACATTGAAGTTCAGCGTCGACACAGGCGCCCACGTGTTCGCCGTGAAGTTCACAGCGGGCACCTACACCGTGACACAGATCGTCACAAAGATCAACAGCGACGCCACAGTGAAGAGCTACGTCGTCGCCTCCACGGCGACACACAAGCTGACGCTCTCGACCGTCCAGACGGGAACGGGCGCCCAGCTGACGGTCACAGCGGAGACGTCCTTCGGGTTCACAGCCGCGAAGAGCGCGACGGGAACAAACACCGTGTCCACCTCCATCGCGACGGCAGCCGAGGCGCAGCATGCGATCAAGGTGGTCCAGGCGGCGCTCTCGAAGGTGGACAGCGTGGCATCCAGCGTGGGCGCGACCCAGAACGAGCTGAACGCGATCGTCGCGAACCTGACCGTCGGCCAGCAGAACCTCAGCGCGGCGAACAGCCAGCTGGTCGACGTGAACATGGCTCAGGAGATGACCACGTTCTCGACCGAGCAGATCCTGATGCAGACCGGCGTCGCGATGCTCGCCCAGGCGCAGCAGGCGCCGTCTCTGGTGGAGAAGCTGGTCTGAGCGGTCGGCGGCTCGGCCCCTCGCAGCTTCGCCGCACGCGGATCGCCCGGCCAGGGCCCAGCCGGCCGGGCGGTCCCTCCGGTCGCCTCGTGGCCGTAGAGGAGTAGAGGAGATGGCGCGCCACGCCGCCGCAGCCGGCCGGGCCTTTCGGAAAGGAGGTGGGAGATGACCACCGCCGTGAGCGGCGTGTCCGGCCCTGGGATCAGCTTCAGCGGCATCGAGTCGGGGATCACAACCGCCCAAGTCGTGAGCGCGCTGCTGGGCGCGTACCAGGTCCCGGTCACCGACCTGGAAGACGAGCAGGCGACGCTCCGGGGGGAGGTCGGCGACTACCGGGCGCTCTCCACGGCCTTCCAGTCCGTGCTGAACGCCGCCCAGAGCCTGTCGACGGGGTCTGCATGGGACCTCGCGAAGGCCGTCTCATCGGACACGTCGGTCGCGACGGCGACCGCCGGTGCAGGCGCGCAGACCGGCTCGCTCACCTTCACCGTCAACCAGCTCGCCCAGGCGAACGTGCTCGCCTCGACGTCGGGGGTCTCCTCGCAAGGCGAAATCGTCACGAGCAGCGCCTCCATGCTCGTCGCGACCGGTGCGCCGTCGATCGGCTTTGCGACACTCGCCGCCGGTCCGACGCTCGCGCTCGGCTCCTATACGATCAAGGTCACCCAGTCGTCCACCGCCGCGCGGATCTCCGGCGCTGGGGCACTTGCGACGTCGACCACGATCACGACAGCGAACGACACGCTGAGCTTGACAGTGGATGGCACCGCAAAGACCCTCACGATCGCCTCGGGCGCCTACTCTCCGACAGGGCTCGTCGCCGCGCTGAACGCCGCCGCTGCCTCCGCGGGTGCGAAGGTCGCCGCCGCGCTCGCGTCCACAGGAGCGCTCGAGCTCCGGACGACACGACAGGGCTCCGCAGCGTCGCTCGGGGTGACGGGCGGGACCGCTCTGGGCTCGCTCGGGCTCACGACCGGCACGTCGGGAAGGGGCACCAACGCGGTGGTCACAATCGGCGGGACGACGACCACCCTCACATCGATCACAGCCGGCCAGACGGTCGCGCTGGGAGCGCCCTCGGCGCAGACGCTCAGCGCGACCGTCGCGTCAGGGTCGTCCGCGGACGGCTCGCTGGTGACCGCAGGCACCGCGCAGGCTGCCGAGGTCTCCACGGGCAACGGGAGCCTGTCCACAGTCGTTGCCTCCATCAACGCCTCGGGGCTCGCCGCGACCGCGATCGCCGTCGAGACGTCGTCAGGTAGCTACCTCCTCCAGGTCTCCGCCGATCGCACGGGCGTCGCGGGAGCGGTCAGCGTCGACGCGGGTGCGTTCGCGGGTTCCCCGTTGGGGCCGCTCGAGTCGATCGCCACTGCGCAGACAGCGACCGCCTCGGTCGGCGGCGCTCGCGGCTACACCGTGAGCTCGTCGATCGACACTTTCACGAACCTCATGGCAGGCGCCACGATCAGCGCGCTCGCGACGGGAACGGTGACCGTCTCGGTGAGCCAGGACGCGACAGGAGAAGCCGCCCGCGTCCAGGCGCTGGTCACAGCTGCGAACGCGGCGCTCGCCGACATCCAGAAGTACGCGGGGTACACAACACAGACCAAGACCGGCGGGCCGCTCATGGGCTCCGCCGTCCTCGAGGACGTCAAGACCGAGATCCTTTCCACTATCGCCTCCACGACCGGGACGTCCTCCCTTGGCAACCTGGCCGATGTCGGCTTGTCGGTCACGAAGACAGGGACCGTCGCCTTCACAAAGGCGAAGTTCGTGAGCGCCTTCGAGACACGCCCCGCCGAGGTGATGGCCCTCTTCACGCAGGGCGGGACGTTCAGCCCTTCGGCCGCAGGCGCCGCGGGCGAAGTGCGCTTCGCCTTTGCAGGCACAGGCACCGAGGCGGGCAGCTACTCGGTGGAGGTGAGCCACTCCGCGACCCAGGCGGTGGACACCGGCGCGACACTGCCCACAGGAAAGGTGTCGGTGGCCGAGACGCTCACGGTCACCATGGGGACATCGCACGCGACGTACACGACGTCGGCGGGCGAGTCCCTCACAGCGATCGCAGCCGGCCTCAACCAGGGGTTCGCCGCGGCAGGGATGCCGCTCACGACGAAGCTCGTCGGCGGCACCTCGCTCGTCATCACCTCGAACGGCTACGGCTCGGCCGCGACGTTCTCGGTGGCGTCGAGCGCGGCGGGCGCCGGGACGACGGGGCTGGGGGCGGCCACGGCTGGAACGGAGAGGACGTCGTCCGGCACGGACGTGGCCGGGTCCATCGGCGGCATCGCGGCCACCGGAAGTGGGCAGGTGCTGACCGCGGCCAAGACATCGCCGCTCGACGGGCTGTCGGTCATGGTCTCTCCGGGCGTCCCGACGACAACGACACTCGGCACGATCAGCTACGCGCCCGGCGCGGCACAGCGGCTCGCGTCGGCGATGAACGCGGCCTCGAACGCCCAGACCGGGGCCGTCACCGCTGCGATCAAGTCCCTCACAACCGAGGTCGCGTCGCTCAGCGCACAGGTCCAGATGTACCAGCGGATCGAGAATTCGCAGAAGGCGCTCTTGGAGCAGGAGTTCTCACGGATGACAGCCACCCTCGGAAGCTTGAAGAACGAGAGCGCGATGCTCCAGAGCGAGCTCACAAAGCTCCCGGTGCTCTGAGGCGCCTCTCGAGATGACCTCTCCCGGCGTCTACACGGCCGAGCAGCGAGCGGCGCTCGTGAGGTGCTACGTCGCGAACCAGGTCGAGACCGCGTCCCCTGCGCAACGCCTCATGATGCTCTTCACTCGGTTGCGCACGGACCTGGAGGCGGCCTCGGCGGCCTTCTCGGTGGCCGACGTCGAGGCCATCCACAACAGCCTCGTCCACGCCCAGCGGATCGTGCTGGTGCTGAGAGATTCGCTGTCGGGCAGCGACTGGAGTGGCGCAGGGCCACTGCGCACCGTCTACACCTTCGTCCACCAGCGCCTTGTCGACTGCAACCTGCGAAAGGACCCAGCCCTGCTCCCGGTCTGCGTGGACCTGATCGCTCGGATCCATGACGCGAACGCCCAAGTGCTCGCGGAGATGGCGACGCAGGCCGCCGACCACGCGGGCGAGCAACCAGGCGAGCCCGCCCTCTCGAGCGGCGTCTGCGTCGAAGCCTGAGCGATGGCCGGCGTGCCCGAGACTGCCCGTGCCGACTGGGTAGAGGTGCTCGGCGCGCTCGAAGCGCGCTGCGAGCAGATCGCGGGCGCGCTACGAGGGTGCTGCGAGCTTCCTGGACCCTACGGCCTGCCCGAGGGGCTCGGTCCGCTACCCGAAGAGCTGAGGGCCCGCGCGCAAAGGCTCCTTGCGAACCAGCGCGCGCTCATCGGCGCCCTCGCGCGAGGGATGCGCGCGCTTCGGGTGGTCATCGACAGCCCCGCTCCCTCGGATCGTCCCATCGGTCCCGCGCTCTACGTCGACCGGCGCTGCTGAGCCCCACGACGAGCCGGGCTCCGGACGACGCGCAAGAGAGCCTCCTTCACGCCGGCAGGCGCCGAGGACGCGCAACGCTCAAGTTCGCGCCCGATGTTCCCGACGAAAAGGGAGCGACTGTCGAGGATCCGTCGCGGAGGTGCCCAGGACGGGCGAAGGAAGCGGGACCACCCGCGTCGAGGCCGTCACGTCTGAGGGGTGCCGCGAAGGTGGACAACCAGATCTTCGGAATACTCCAGTTCGCACTCGACGGGGTGACAGCCGCACAGCGCCAGGTCGCCGACAACCTCGCGAACGCCCAGACGCCGGGGTACACCGACCACGAGGTGAGCTTCGCCGCGAGCCTCGAGCAAGCGCTCACCCACGGCGGCACGGCGCAGGTCACCGACGATCCGTCGCCGAGGCCCCCTGCGAGCGACGGCAACAACGTCAGCGTCACCACAGAGCTCGTCGAGGCCCAGGAGACCACCCTCGACTACCAGGTGCTGACCAGCTCTTTCAACGCCCAGTTCCGTCTCATCCAGGGCGCGTCAGGAGGATCCTTCTCATGACCATGTTCTCTGTGCTGTCGATCGCTGGCTCGGGCGCCGAGGCGATGCAGACCTGGATCGACACGAGCGCCGGCAACATCGCGAACGCGGACGACGCCACGCCGGTGGGGACGCGCGCCTACGCAGAGCAAACCCCGGTCCTTTCCCCGGTGGGGCCTGCGGCGACATCGCCTGGGGTGCTGCAGTCGCCGGGAGGAGGAGTCGTCGTGTCGCAGATCGCGCTCGGGACATCGAAAGGCGTGGTCGCCTTCGAGCCCACAAGCCCGTTGGCGAACGCACGCGGCGACGTGGTGGTCCCAAACGTGGACCTCGCGGACCAGATGGTCGGGCTGGTCGAGGCCCAGGACAGCTATGAAGGCGACACGGCTGCCATGGCGAAGGCACAGGCGGTCTACAGCGCGGGGCTCACGATCGGGAGCTGAGCGCCATGATCCCTGCGATCTCCTCTCTCCCGAGCATCCCCGAGCTCCCCTCAACGGCTCCGGCGGCCTCGTCCACATCGGTCGCCGGCGCGGCGTCCTCGGCGAGCCCGACGCCCGCTGCGACCTTCTCGACAGTCCTCGGCAATGCCGTGAATGCCGTCCAGCAAGCGCAGAACGCCGCTTCCTACGACGAGGCGCAGGCAGCGGCGGGCCAGGGGAGCCTGACGAACACGATGATCGCCGCCAGCCAGGCCTCCCTCGACACCCAGGTCGCGACCGCGGTCGTCGACAAGGCGCTCGCCGCCTACACGTCGATCGCGAACATGAGCTTCTGACCGTCGAGCCGATCCGAGATGGCCCTCGTCCCTGCGAACGAGCTCAACCGGGTGCGAGAAGGCGCGCGGCGCTTCGCCGCAGGCTTCAGTGCCGGCCAGAAGGCCACCGTCATCGTGGTGAGCGCTGCGATCATCCTGGCCGGCGTGCTCTTCATGTCGATCTCGGGGAAGCCTTCCTACGCGATCCTCTTCTCAGGGTTGAGCGCGTCCGACGCGGTGTCGATCACCAACGAGCTCACGACCGATCACGTCCCCTTCCAGCTGGAGGACGGCGGCACCACCGTCCTCGTGCCCGAGAACGACGTGGCGAAGGCACGCCTGACCGCGGCAGCCGCCGGGCTCCCGGCGCAGAGCACCGCCGGGCTCACAATCTTGGACAAGACGGGGCTCACCACCTCTCAGCTCACCCAGCAGGCCGACTACCTCGAGGCGATCCAAGGAGAGCTCGAGCAGACCATCGATGCGATCAGCGGGGTCGCGAGCTCCCAGGTGAACATCGCCGAAGCCGCGAACCAGACCTTCGCGATCGACAACACACGTCCGACGGGTGCTTCGGTGCTCGTGACCATGAACGCAGGGCGCACGCTGTCCGCGGGCGAAGTCCAGGCGATCGTCCATTTGGTCGCCTCCAGCGTGCCGGGTCTCAGCTCCTCGGACGTCACCGTCGCGGACAGCGAGGGCACACTGCTCGCGGGTCCGGGTGCGAGCGCAGCCGCGTCCACCAACTCCCAGACCGCTGCCTACGACGCCAGCGTCCAGTCCAAGGTCGAGGCGTACCTCACGTCGGTGTTCGGTACCGGCAATGCGGACGTCCAGGTGAACGCGACGCTCAACTTCGACAAGGTGAGCACCACCGCCCATCAGATCGCCCCTCCGGCGAAGGGCGCGACGACGAGCTTCTGCACCCAGTACCAGAAGTCCTCGACCACCTACACCACAGGCGCGAAGGTCCCCGGCGGCGTCGCGGGGTCGGTGGTCGCGACCACAGCGAAGGCCACGGCCAAGACAGGCAAGCAGAACTACTCCCAGACCTCCACAAGCCGCACGTGCGAGACGTCGACGGAGACCCAGACGATCTCCCAGGCGCCAGGGAGCGTGGTGAACCAGTCCGTGGCCGTGCTCGTGAACTCGAAGGCCATCCCCAGGGGCATGAAGCTCGGCACAATCAAAAAGGGCGTCGCGGCCGCCGCGAACCTGCGTCCTGCACGAGGCGACGTGCTCAGCTTCGCCGCGGTCCCCTTCTCCACCGCGGCCGCGGCTCAGGCCGCCAGAGAGGCGAAGGCGGTGGCCTCTGCGAGCAAGAGGTCGCGAATGTTGTCGGAGCTGAAGGACGCGAGCGGCGCGATCGCGATCGCCCTGATCGTCCTCCTCCTTTGGCTCAGCTCCCGCCGGAGACGCCGGGGAGGAGGTGCGCCGGTGGTCATCGACCATTCGGCGCTGCAGCTGCCCGCTCCGGTGCTGGCGAGCTCGGCGGCGACCCAACCGGACGTCCCCGAGATCGCCCCGAGCAACAGCTCCGCGGAGATCGAGCGGCTGATCGACGCCCAGGCCCCTGAGATGGCTGTCGTGCTGCGCAACCTGCTCCACCTGGAGGACGCTTCCGAGCTCGGACCGGAGTCGGAGCCGTGGCGGCGCTGACCGGGCCCCAGCGCGCCGCAGTGGTGGTGAGCCAGCTCGACGAGGAGCACGCGCGGGTGCTGCTGAAGGAGATGACCGAGAGCGAGGTGATCAGGCTCATGGCCGAGGTCGCACGGCTCCCTCCGCTCCGGGCACAGGACGTCCGCGAGGTGCTCACCCACTTCACCCACGAGGCAGGCGCGTACGCCCAGGTTCGCCAGGGTGGGATCGAGGTCGCCCGCCACTGGCTCACCGACCGGCTGGGTCCCCAGAAGGCGGCAGAGGTCCTCGCCGGGCTCGAGGAGATCGGGACGGTCGCGCCGTTCTCCTTCTTGAACGGGGCAGAGCCAGGGCAGATCGCGGGCTTCCTCGCGGTCGAGCATCCTCAGGTGACCGCAATGGTGCTCGCACACGTGCGCCAGGACGTCGCGGCGCGCGTCCTCGCCGCCTTGGGGGAGGAGCAGGCCGCGGGAATCGTGGAGCGCCTGGCGACGATGACCCCGGTGCCGATCCCTCTGGTGCGCGCGATCGCAGACGTGCTCGAGAACCGGCTCTCGGCGATCCTTCGCTCGGGCGCCTCCTACAACGAGGCCGGGGGCGTCGCGGCGGCTGCCCGAGTCCTCAACAACGCCGACGGTCAGGAGGAGAAGAAGATCCTCGCTCGTATCGAAGAGGAGAACCCTGACCTCGCGGAGGCGATCCGGGCGGAGATGTTCGTCTTCGACGACGTCGTGAACCTCGAGGACGTCGCTCTCCAGGTGGTCCTGCGCAACGTCGTCCTGCGGGACGTCGCCCTGGCCCTCAAGCCCATGAGCCAAGAGAGCGTCGACAAGTTCCTTCGCAACATGTCCGAGCGAGCCGCCGGCGACCTGCAGGAAGAGATGGCCTCGCTCGGGCCCCAGCGGCTGTCGGTCGTCGAGGCCGCGAAGACCAACATCGTGCGCGTCGTCCGCCAGCTGGCAGACGACGGCGAGATCACCCTTGCGAGGAGCGGCGATGAGCTCGTCTACTGAATGGCGCCGCCGCAACGTGCTGCGCCGCCCGGCGTACCGTCAGTTCGCCGTCCCCACGCTCGCGCCTGCGGCCGCGCATGCGCGCCCGGACGAACCGGCGTCCCTCGAGTCCCTCGTCGAGGCGGCGGGCGCAAAGGCGTTCGAGGCCGGCCGCGCCCAGGGGTACGAGGAGGCCTTGGCCACCCTCGAGGCGAGCCGGACCGAGCAGCTGGGACGGCTCTCGGCATCCTTGGCACAGGCCGCGGCGCGCGCAGCCGAGATGCGCTCGTCGGTTATCGCCGAAGTGGAGGCGGACGTCGTCGGCCTCGTGCTCGAGGTCGCAGAAGCGGTCATCGGTCATGAGCTCACCGATCGCAACGCGATGCGCGACGTCCTGGGCCGGGCGCTCGCGCTGGTCCCGCGTGACCCGGACCTCCTCGTGCGGCTGCATCCCGACTGCGGGCTCAGCGCGGGTGAGATCACCGAGGTCGCGAGGCAGCACGCCGCCGGACCGAGTGTGAAGGTCGTCTACGACGACACGATCGCCCCCACAGGATGCGTGGTGGCCGCCGGGGGCTGCCAGGTCGACGCCCAGGTCGTGGCGGCGCTCTCCAGGGTGAAAGAGGCACTCACCGAGCTGTTCGGCGAGCGACGCACGCGCCCGAGCGCAGAGGGGTCCCGATGAGCCGCCTGGCCGCGCACAGCGTGCGCAGCAGGATCGGAGCCGCCGCCCGCCCGAGGGTCACCGGTCGAGTCTCCCACGTGGTGGGCCTGCGCATCGAGGTGGAGGGGTTACACGCTGCCGTCGGCGACGCGGTCTGGGTGCGCCGCGAGGACGACTCGCGCCTCCTGACCGAGGTCGTGGCGGTTCGCGGCCACCACCTCGCCTGCCTGCCGCTCGGCGAGCCCGCAGGGGTCCGCTACGGCGACGAAGCCGAGGCGGCCGGCCGGCCGTTCGCGCTGACGGTCGGACCCGGGTTGCTCGGGCGCGTGCTCGACGGTCTCGGCCAACCGCTGGACGACGGTCCCCCGCTCGTGGGCGACGAGCAGGTCGGCATCGACGTCGCGCCGCCGCATCCGCTGCGCAGGGAGATGGTGGACCGACCGATCTCGCTCGGGATCCGGGCGATCGACACCGCCGTGCCGTGCGGACGCGGTCAGCGCGTCGGGATCTTCGCCGGCTCGGGCGTCGGCAAGGCCAGCCTCCTGTCGATGATCGCCCGAGGCACCGACGCACAGGTCTCGGTCGTCACCCTGATCGGCGAGCGGGGCCGTGAGGTCTCGGAGTTCATCCGGCGAGACCTCAAGGACGCGCTCGAGCGCTCGGTCGTCGTCGTCGCCACCTCGGATCAGCCTGCCCTCGTGCGGATCCGCGCCGCGTTCACCGGCACGAGGATCGCCGAGTGGTTCCGCGACGAGGGCAAGGACGTGGTCTTGATGATGGACAGCCTCACGCGCTTTGCGATGGCGCAGCGGGAGGTCGGTTTGTCCGCCGGAGAGCCGCCGGCCACCCGGGGCTACCCGCCATCGGTGTTCTCGCTGCTCGCCAAGCTCCTCGAGCGGGCGGGTGCCGCCGAGCGCGGAAGCATCACCGGCCTCTACACGGTCCTCGTCGAAGGTGACGACATGAACGAGCCGATCGCGGACGCTGCGAGGTCGATCCTCGACGGCCACATCGTGCTCTCTCGTCGGCTCGCGACCGCTGGGCACTTCCCGAGCATCGACGTGCTCGAGTCGATCTCCCGCGTCGAGCCAGCGATCACCACCGACGCCCAGCGCGCCCTCGCCCGCGAGCTGCGCCAGCTCCTCGCGGCCTACCGCGAGGCGAAGGAGCTGATCGAGACCGGGTTCTACGCGCCCGGTTCGAACCCTGTCGTCGACCGAGCCATCGAGCTCAAGCCTTACATCGACGCCTTTTTGCGCCAGGACGTGGAGGAGACCTTCGACCCGGCCACTTCCTGGGGATGTCTCGGCGCGCTCCTGGCGCCTGCTGGAGGCAGCCTGCCCCCGCCTTCGGCTGCAGGCGAGCCTGCCCGGGACGACGATTCGCGGGCTACCAGGCTCTTGACGGGGGCCCGCTGATGCGCAGGTACCGCTTCGGCCTGGAGACCGTGCTGCGGGTCCAGCGCGCGGCGAAGCAGAAGGCCGTGCGGGAGCTCATGCTGGCAGACGCACGCCTCCGAGAAGACGTGCAGGTTCGCGACGCCGCGAGGCATCGTTACGCGCGCTTCACGGCCTGCGCCCCTGCACGAGGCGCAGTGGAGCAGTTTCGGGCCGAGCGTGCCGTTGCCGGGCTCCTCGCGCAGAGCGCGTCGGCTGCCGAGCGCAGGGCTCTGAAGTCGGCAGAACGCGCAGCGGTTGCCCAGGCCCGCTGGTCCCAGGCTTCGAGGCGGGCGGCCGCACTGGAGCGACTCGACGAGCGTCGCCGAGCGGAGCACGTCGCAGCAGCCCTGCGTGCCGAGGTCGCGCTGGTCGACGACGTCGTGAGCGCTCGCCACGCGCTCCTCGCGATGGGCGAAGCCTACGAGGGTGGCGAGCCGCAGTGAGCGTCACAGTTGCCGCCGACCGCAGCGCCGCGGTGCAGAGCTGGGGGACAGCGGTGTCCTCGGCGTTGTCGGGGCTGCCTCAGGAGCTCGAGTCCGCGGCACCCACGGGGGAGTTCCCAGAGGTGCTCGCTCGCGCGACGGCCGCCCTGCAAGCCGGACCCTTCGCAGCTCGAGCGCCCTCAGCGGGTGCCGGGCGGGTCTCACCGTCGCCAGTGTCGGCGCCTCGAGCCGGATCGGCAACCGTCGCATCCTCCCTGCAGACGACAGGCGTCTCGGGGGCTGCGATCGTCCGAGAAGCAGAGAAGTACGTCGGCGTGCCCTACGTCTGGGGAGGCGAGACACCGGCGAGCGGCTTCGACTGCTCGGGGCTGGTCCAGTACGTGTTCTCCCGCTTCGGGATCGAACTGCCGCGCACCACCTACACACAGGTGAAGATCGGTACCCCGGTCACCTCGCTCACACAGGCAAGCGCAGGGGACCTGGTCTTCTTCGCCGGTTCCGACGGCACGCCGACGTCCCCCGGCCATGTCGGCATCTACATCGGCAATGGCATGATGGTCGACGCCCCTCACAGCGGGACCGACGTCCAGGTCCAGCCCGTCTCCTCAGCAGGGCAAGTTGTGGCCATCCGCGACGTGCTCGGTTCCGGCGCCCCCTCCCCGGCGCCCCCCACGATCCAGGGGGCGACACGCGTCCAGTCGACTCAGTGGCCGACGCCGGCGCAGCTCGCGGCGCAGGTTCCCTCCAGCCTCGCCCCTCTCTTCGTGTCGGCGGCAGGGACCTACGGCGTCCCGGTCTCGCTCCTGACCGCGATCGCCTACCACGAGTCGAGGTTCGAGACCAACGCCGTGAGCACAGCGGGAGCGGAAGGGCTGATGCAGATCATGCCCTCCACCGCACGGCGACTCGGAGTGACACCGT
>JAJYYT010000383.1 GCA_021800645.1 Actinomycetes bacterium | reverse complement strand
CGCTCGCTAGGTCGGCGCCGGACTTCGGCGCCGTCGAGGCGTACAGCTTGTACGGCTGCACGCCCTGGTCGGTGCACCTCACGGCTCCGGCGCAGGCAAGCGTGAGCCGGCGGCTTCCCGCTGTCGTCGTCGTCGGCTCCACACACGACCCTGTCACGCCCTTCAGCTGGGCGAAGGCGCTCAGCGCGGTCCTGCCCCACTCCGTGCTGCTCACTCGTGTGGGTGACGGCCACACCGGCTACTTCGCGAGCGCCTGCGTTCGCGCCGAGGCGGACGCCTATCTGGAGTCGCTCAAGACGCCGGCGCCCGGCACCGTCTGTCAGAGCGGCGCGTAGGCGCACCGCCCCGCAGACGGACCGGGCGGAGCCCCGGAGCATCCCCGGCCGGAGCGTCCTCAACCGGAGCCTCCCCGGCCGAAGCATCCCCGGCCGGAGCGACACTCAGCCGGGGCAGCCGTCGCCGTCGAGCCCGTCCGCCTGCCAGCTCCCGTCCGCCTGCCAGCTCCCGTCGTCCGGAAGTGCGCCCATGCCCAGCTGGTACCCGGAGAGATATGCGTCCGCCTCGGCGCGGCGAGGGAAGCGATCCTCGAGCGCACGGAAGGAAGCGCCGTGCGACGGCACCACCAGGTGGGCCAGCTCGTGCACGAGCACTGCGTCGAGCACCCAGTCCGGAACGATCTTCAGGCGGTGGGAGACCCGGATCTGCCCGGTGGTCGGAGTGCAGGACGCCCAACGGCCGCGCTGGTTCGTCACCCAGCGCACCGAAGCCGGCCGGATCCCGTCGAGGTACCGGTCGGCCATGCGGTTCGCCCGTTCCTCGAGCTCGGCGTCACCGGACGCGACCCCATGGGCTCGCCGGCGCAGCATCTGGCGGGTCAGGCGCTCCACCAGCTCCTGACGCTCGGCGGCCGGCAGCCGAGCCGGGGCGACGATCACGATCTTGCCGTGCTCGAGGAAGCCGACCGCAGTCTTCTTCCGTCTCGCCGAGAACCGCACCTCGATCTCGGGGGCGTCGGTCGGTACCGGCGGCGACACCAATGGTGCGACGGGGATGGGGCGCTGCTGGACACCGCTCCGGCTAGGCGGAGGCGGCGTCGAGGAGGAGCGTTTGCTGGCCATGGTTCCTCCTTGGGTTGTCGTTCGGCCGCGGACCAACCTACTTGGGGGATGTGTCACTCGGCGGCGGACGCGCGCCCCCCGGTAGTGAGGAAGTCCCGCACGGCTCCCCTCCCGCGACTCACTGACCACGGCTTGGATGTGACCCGACCGAACGGGGGTGACCGGGGCAGCCCGAGTGCTTTAACCTTGCCCGGTTCCCTAGGTCGAAGTGGGGGATCGAGCCATGTTCCACCGTCGAGACGGGTGCTTGACCCGGGGTGTCGCCGCCCGTTCCATCCGGGCCGGACTGGCCGTGGCACTCCTTGCCGGCGCCGCGGTGCTGGCGGGACTCACGGCGGCTTCTGAAGCGCCTGCTTTCGCGTCGCACACGACCGCTCGTGCCCCTGGCAGGGCGCTGCCCGAGCCGGTGCCGTTCTTCCAGCTCCCTGTACCTGTCGGGGCCGGAGGGATTCCGGCGGCGCGCTCCGGCCCTCCACCGACCTCCGCACAGTGCCTGGCGTCCATCGGTGTGAACTGCTACTGGCCGTACCAGATCCGCGCGGCCTACGGGATGGGTCAGCTCTACGCCAATCACGAGACCGGCAAGGGGGAGACGATCGTCATCGTCGATTCGTTCGGCTCGCCCACGATCGGCCACGACCTCGCCGCGTTCGACTCGGCGTTCAAGATCCCTGGCCCGCCGGAGCTGAGGATCATCGCCCCGGCGGGCAAGATCCCGGCGTACTACCCGAATCCGGCCAGGGTGGGCTGGGCGGAGGAGACGACGCTCGACGTGGAGTGGTCGCACGCCATGGCTCCCGGCGCCCGGATCCTCCTCGTCGAGACGCCGATCAACGAGACCATCGGCACGACGGGATTCCCCCAGATGATCAAGGCAGAGAACTACGTCGTCTCCCACAAGCTGGGCAACGTGATATCGCAGAGCTTCGGGGCGCCCGAGCAGACGTTCCCGAGCGCGAATTCCATCGAGAGCCTGCGCAGCGCGTACAAGGCCGCGGCGCGGGCGGGGGTCTCGGTGCTGGCCGCCGCCGGCGACGAGGGCGCGAGTGGACCCGCCAACGCCGCCGGAACGAAGTACTTCACCCGCCGGGTCGTGAGCTGGCCCGCTTCCGACCCGCTCGTGACTGCCGTCGGTGGTACGGAGCTTCGGCTGAACAGTAAGGGACAGCGCATCGCGCCCGACGTCGTCTGGAACGACACCGCGGCCGAGGGCGCGCCGGCCGCCACAGGAGGCGGCGTGTCGAGCGTGTTCGCGCGTCCTCGGTACCAGGATGCGCTGAAGGCGGTCGTCGGCGCGCACCGCGGCATCCCCGACATCTCGCTCAGCGCCTCCATCTCGGGCGCGGTGCTCATATACGCCAGCTTCCCCGGCGGTCCGGGAGGGTGGCAGCCGATCGCAGGTACAAGCGAGGCGACCCCGCTGCTCGCCGGCATCGTCGCTATAGCCGACCAGGTGGCCGGCCACGGGCTTGGCCTCCTGAACCCGACGCTGTACAGGCTCGGCGCCGGGTCGAAAGCCCTCGTCGACATCACCTCGGGCAACAACTCGGTCTTCTTCACCGAGAGCGGCACGAAGCACGAAGTGGTCGGTTACAGGGCCACGAAGGGGTTCGACCTCGCGAGCGGCAACGGGACCCCGTACGCGCCTGCGCTCGTGGCCGCCCTCGCCAAGGGCTGAGCTCAGGCCGAGAAGGACACCTCGCCTCCGACGACGGTGGCGAGCACCGCTATGTCGCCGATGTCACCGGCTTCGACCTCTCGTGGATCTGCCTCGAGGACGGCAAAGTCGGCGAGCTTGCCCACAGAGAGCGTCCCGCGCTCAGCCTCGCACCGGGCGGCATAGGCAGAGCCGACCGTCCATGCGCGCAAGGCCTCGTCGGCCGTCACGGCCTCTTCCTGCCCGAGGGGGACGCCCGCCGCCGTCCGTCGCACGACCAGGTCACGGATACCGAGAAGCGGCCGCCCGTCGACGACGGGGCGGTCGGAACTTCCCGGCACGACGATCCCCTTCCGGCGAA
>JAJYYT010000382.1 GCA_021800645.1 Actinomycetes bacterium | reverse complement strand
CGGCGGCCGTCTGCGTCAACGGGCAGGTCGCCGGCGTGTACCGCAAGCGGCTCCTCCCCAACTACAGCGTCTTCGACGAGCAGCGCTGGTTCACGCCCGGCGACGAGCCTCCCCGTCTGTACCTCGTGGGCGGCGCGGCGGTCGGCGTGTCGATCTGCGAGGACGCGTGGGCGACCGCGGGACCGGTGGCGGCGCTCGGGTCTGCCGGAGCGCAGCTGGTGGTCAACCTGAACGCCTCTCCGTACTCGCGCGGCCGGCGGGCAGAGCGGCTCGCGATGCTGGTCGAGCGAGTGCACGAGGCGGGGGTCGCGATCGCGTACACGAACCTCGTCGGGGGCCAGGACGAGCTCGTCTTCGACGGAGGGAGCCTCGCTTTGGCGGCCGATGGCACGCTCATCGGCGCGGGCGTCCAATTCGAAGAGGATCTCGTCGTCACCGAGGTGCCGGTGCCCGAGCGACCTCCGCCCACGGTCCCCGTCGTCGAGATCTCGACGACCCCTCCTGCGTCTCGCGCCCTGTCGACCACCCCGGCGGTCCCCGAGCCGCTCGACCCCGTTGCAGAGGTCTATGCGGCGCTCGTGCTCGGGACCCGTGACTATCTCGCCAAGAACGGTTTTCGCGGTGCCGTCGTCGGGCTGTCCGGCGGCGTCGACTCGTCGCTCGTCGCGACCGTCGCTGCCGATGCGATCGGTGCCGGGCACGTCCACGGGGTCGCGATGCCCTCGCGGTACTCGAGCCCGGGGTCGCTCGCCGACGCTCGGGCCCTTGCGGAGCGGCTCGGCGTCGACTTCCGGGTGGTGCCGATCGAGCCCGCGCACCAGAGCATGGCAAAGGAGCTCGAGATCGCGCTCGGCTCGCCGCCGGTCGGGATCACCGACGAGAACCTCCAGTCCCGCATCCGCGGGATGATCCTCATGGGCATCTCGAACGCCACTGGCTGGATCGTCCTCGCCACGGGCAACAAGAGCGAGATGGCCACGGGCTACTCCACCCTCTACGGGGACTCGGCAGGGGGCTTCGCTGTGATCAAGGACGTGCCGAAGACGCTCGTCTACGAGCTGTGCCGGCACCGCAATGCCCGGGCTGCGGCGCAAGGCGCTCCTCCGCCCGTCCCGAGCGCAGTGCTCGAGAAGCCTCCCTCGGCGGAGCTTCGGCCCACACAGCGCGACGACCAGTCCCTGCCCCCCTACGAGCTGCTCGACCCGATTCTCGAGGCCTACGTCGAGCACGACCGTACGGCTGGCGACCTTGTGGCGGCCGGGTTCGACCCCGACCTCGTCGAGCGTGTCGTGCGGCTCGTCGACGGCGCCGAGTACAAGCGCCGCCAGACGGCGCCCGGCGTCCGCATCACCAACAAGGCCTTCGGGCGCGACCGCCGCATGCCGATCACCAACGGCTATCGACCCGGCCTGTCCGTCGGGGCGGGTGGCTGATGGCGGATCGAACGCTGCGCGACGGACCCCCCGGTGCGCAGGGCGCGCTCGCGCTCAGAGACGCCGCTGTGCGCCACGGCGCCTACCGCTGGGTCGAGCGGCGGCTCTTCGAGCTGACTGGGTCGTGGGCCGCCGCGCCCGGGGTCCCCGACGGCGCGCGGATCTTCTGCTTCGAAGCGAGCGCGCAGCACGCGTGGCACGCCGACCTGTGGCACGCCCGTCTCCCGGTGCTCGCCGGCGTCGATCCGGACCGCTTGACGCAGCCCGTGGGCGCAGCGGTCGAGCCCATGTTGGCGAGCCTCGGCCCCGGTGCGTTCGAGGGGGACGACGAGACCGCCGCCCGCCGCTTCCTCGTCGGCCTCTCCAGGGTGGTGCTGCCGCTCCTCCTCGTCTCGTACCGGGGGTTCGCACGGCGCCTCGTCCCGGTCGCCGACTCCCCGGCCATCCGGGCGGTGACGCTCGTCCTTCGAGACGAGCAGGACGAGCTTGCCCGGGCTCAGGCCCTCGCCGACGAGCTCCTTGCCGAGCCGCGGGCGGCGCAGCAGGCTGCCGAATGGACCCGCGCGCTCGGTGACCTGGCCTTCCAAGGCGGTGACGAAGAGGATCTTCTTCCCTGGTCGGAAGGGGAATTCGCGCGGTGAGGAAAAGAAGGGTCGGGGAGGCTCTTGACCTCCCCTGTAAAATCAGACCACCGGCTGCATGCGCCCACGCAGAGGTCGTGGTCCTTGCGGGGCCGGCACGGGACCGAACGTCCAGACGGTGCCAAACGTACTACATGGGAAGGCTCGGGACGGGTTTTGGCGAAGGAACGCATCGAACGTGACGACGAGGACCTCGTACGTCTGTACCTGACCGACATCGGCCAGTACCCGCTGCTCACCAAGGACGACGAGGTCCGCCTGGCGCAGGCCATCGAAGCCGGTCGCGAGGCCGAAGAGGAGCTGCGCAAGGCGCCCAAGACGCTCGCTGCGGCCAAGAAGCGCGAGCTGCGCCGGACGGTGAACACTGGCGAGCGGGCGCAGCAGACCTTCGTCCAGTCGAATCTCCGCCTGGTCGTCTCGATCGCCAAGAAGTACCAGGCGTCCGGACTGCCCCTGCTCGACCTCATCCAGGAGGGCAACCTCGGCCTGATGCACGCAGTCGAGAAGTTCGACTGGCGCAAGGGGTTCAAGTTCTCGACGTACGCGACGTGGTGGATCCGCCAGGCCATCACCCGCGGCATCGCCAACACCGGCCGGACGATCCGCCTGCCGGTCCATGCGGGCGACACGCTCGCGCGCGTCCAGAAGGCGCAGGCGCGTCTCGAGCTGAAGCTCGGTCGCCCTGCGACCCTCGCCGAGCTCGGGGTGGAAGTCGAGATGCCCGAGGACAAGCTCGTGGAGGCGCTGCGGTTCCGCGCGGAGCCGCTCTCGCTTTCCGAGCCGCTGCGGGAGGACGGCGACGCAGAGCTCGGCGACGTGGTGGAGGACCGCTCGGCAGAGTCACCCTTCGAAGTGGCTGCGGTGTCCCTCCTGCCCGAGGAGATCGGTCGCCTCCTCTCGCCCCTCGACGAGCGTGAGCGCGAGATCCTGCGGCTGCGCTTCGGCCTCGACCGCGGCGAGCCGAGGACTCTCGAGGAGGTCGGGGAGCACTTCAACCTCACGCGAGAGCGCATCCGCCAGATCGAGGCCCGGGCGATGTCGAAGCTGCGCCACCCCTCCTCGGACACCG
>JAJYYT010000381.1 GCA_021800645.1 Actinomycetes bacterium | reverse complement strand
GATCGAGGATCTCCGGTCGCTGCCGCCCGGGACCGACGGCGACGCCGAACGCGGCCGACGGTGGCGCCGGTCCGTTCCGGCCGGCGACCGGCCGTGAGCCCCGCCGTCCGGATCGGCACCCGGTCGAGCCCCCTCGCGCTCAGCTCGCTCGCTTCGACGCGTCGCCTGAGAAGCGACCTCGCCCTCGGCGTGAGCGGCGCCAGCTCGTCGAGCCGGTGACTCGGGATGCCTGCGCTGCTGCGCATGCCGCGGTCGCGGCTGATGGCCCTTGCTTCGGCAACGCGGAGAGCCACCGTGGCCGAGCACTCGCCGGCCACGGGCGCGAAGAGCTCGCCCGCCCTCGGCCGCGAGACCGAGACGTGCAGGTCGAAGCGGTCGAGCAGGGGGCCGGACAGCCTGCGGGCGTACCGGTCGATCTGAGCGGGTCCGCAGGAGCAGGCGGTTGCATCGCGACCTTCCCCGCAAGGACAGGGGTTCATCGCCGCGACGAGGAGGAAAGACGCCGGGAGCGTCACACAGGCCCGTGCCCGGGCGACACGCACGACTCCCTCCTCGAGCGGCTGTCGCAGCGAGTCGAGCACTGCCGCCGGGAACTCCGCCAACTCGTCGAGGAAGAGGACGCCGTTCGTGGCGAGGCTCACCTCGCCGGGCCGCAGCCAGCCAGAGCCGCCACCCAACAGCGCAACCGCCGAGCTGCTGTGGTGAGGAGCCCTGAACGGAGGCCTGCCGTCGAGCACCTCGGCACGAAAGGGCATGCCGGCGGCCGAGTGCACGCGACACGTCGCGAGGATCTCGTCCGGCGTCAGCGACGGGAGGATCCCGGCCAGGCGCTCGGCGAGCATCGTCTTTCCCGAGCCCGGTGGCCCGGACATGAGCAGGTGGTGCCCGCCGGCGGCGGCAACCTCCAGTGCTCGCCGACCGACCGCCTGGCCGCGGATGTCGGCCAGGTCCGGGGGACGCTCGCTGCCGCCTGGCCGGGTGTCTCCGGTGGCCGACGTCGTGGCCAGTTCCGGCCACTCACCGGTCCCCTTCAATACGGCGACGAGCTCAGCGAGGGTTCGTGCCGCGCGAACTCTTCTGGCGGTGGCAAGCCGCGCCTCCCTCAAGCCTGCCGGCGGCACGACGACGGTCTCGCAGGCGACAGCCGCCACGAGCGGGAGGACCCCGGGAACCCCGCGGATGCTGCCGTCCAGGCCGAGCTCGCCGACGAAGCCGCAACCGGCGACCGAGCCCTCGCCCACCTCCCCGATCGCGACCAGCAGGCCGACGGCGATCGGAAGGTCCAGGCCGGAGCCAGTCTTTCGCAGCCCCGACGGCGCCAGGTTGACCGTCACCCTGCGAAGCGGCCACGGCAGTCCGCTCGACAGCAGCGCGGCCCTCACCCTGTCTCTTGCCTCCCGACAGGCCGCGTCCGGCAGCCCGACGACGGTGAAGCCGGGCAGGCCGTTGCTCACGTGAACCTCGACGACCACGCGGCGTCCGTCGACTCCGAGCAGCGACGCGGACGGTATGGAGGCGATCACTGGCTAGCTCCTTCGCTCTGGCAGGAAACCAAACGGAGGGGCGCTCACCAGGACCGGCCGCTGGGCCAGCGCTGACAGTCGCCTCTCGATCGAACGAAGGATCCGTACGGCGAAACCGACCGTACATCGCGGGTGTGACACTCATGATTTGCTTCTGGCGTCCCGGTCGTGGCGCGACCTGACCCGAAGCGTGTAACTGGCGTCGTGCCTTTCAACTGACCTGTCGGTCGCGTCGCGATCGGGGCTTTCGCACCAGCCGGTCGGACGGACGTGACCTGATAGGAGCCTTGACGAGCACCCTGAGTGTCCTGTCCGCCCGTCCCGGCCGGTGGTGCCTCCATCGGTTGAGACAGAAAGGCAGGTACCAGCATGACGGATGGGGAGCAGCTCGTGGTCGGCGGGGTCGACACGCACAAGGACGTGCACGTCGCGGCGGTGATCGACGGCATTGGCCGCATCGTCGCGACGTCGTCGTTTCCGACGACACGGCTCGGTGAGCGCGCGCTTTGTCGCTGGATGCGATCGCAGGGGCGGCTCGAGCGCGTGGGCGTCGAGGGGACCGGCACCTACGGGGCTGGCCTCTGCCGCTATCTCGAGAGCGAGGGGGTCACCGTCGTCGAGGTGAACCGTCCCAACCGCCAGATGCGCCGCCGGCGGGGGAAGTCCGACACCGTCGACGCCGAGGCAGCAGCTCGAGCTGTCTTGAACGGCGAGGCGACGGTCGTCCCGAAAGACCGCACCGGAGTCGTCGAGTCGATCCGGATGGTGCGGGTGGCATTCTGTTCTGCCCGCGAGGCGCGCACGAAGGTGGCCAATCAGATCCGAGACCTCGTGCTGACCGCACCGGCCGACCTGCGAGCCCAGCTCGGAGGCCTCACGACGGCCGAACGCGTGAAGCGGTGCGCTCGCCTGATCCCCGGCGACGGCCTCGACGCGACGAACGGCGCCAAGGTGGCGCTCCGGCACCTGGCGAGGCGCTACCAGTCGCTCACCGAGGAGATGGACGAGCTGCACGCTCAGCTCGACCGCCTCACAGCAGACGCCAACCCGGCCCTTCGCTCCGCGAAGGGCGTCGGTGTCGATGTCGCCTCCATCCTGCTCGTCGCCGCCGGCGAGAACCCCGAACGACTGAAGAGCGACGCCGCCTTCTCGGCCATGTGCGGGGTATCCCCGGTGCCGGCCTCCTCTGGGAAGATCCAGCGTCACCGCCTGAACCGCAGCGGGAACCGCCAGGCGAACCACGCCCTCTGGCGAATCGCGATGGTGCGCCTCGTGCACGACGACCGGACGCGGGACTACGTCGAGCGCCGGATGAAGGAGGGACGCTCGAAGCGAGAGGCGCTGCGCTGTCTGAAGCGCTACATCGCGAGAGAGATCTATGCGCTGCTCGTCCGACCGGGAGTGGCCGTTCGAGGAGCCGAGCTCCGGGCCGAGCGGGTCACGAGCGGCAGGACCCTCGCGGACGCAGCGAGCGCCCTCGGCACGTGGCCCATCGCGCTCTCCCGCCTTGAGCGCGGTCTCACCTACGACGGCGAGCTCGCGGCGAGGTACAGAGCATGGCTTGAAGCGAGCTAGTTGACATAGGAGCGAGTTAGTTGACATAGGAGCGTCAACCCTTCCGAAC
>JAJYYT010000380.1 GCA_021800645.1 Actinomycetes bacterium | reverse complement strand
GATCGTCCCGGCCTCGCGCAGGAAGGCGGCGAGCGTGGCGCCAACTGTCGTCGCGCTCTTCGTGAGCACGAGCGGCTCCGGTGCGTCCGCGGTCGGCCCGTCCGCGGCCACGACCGCACCGGTGACGCCGTCGGCGGAGTAGGGGCCCTCGGCGATGGTGAGGCCGCCCGTCCCGCGCCACCCGACGCCTGTCGGTGCCGGGGACGTCTCGAGCTTCGCCAGCTCGACGGCGGTGGCGGAGACGTCGAGCCCGGCGACCCGCAGCACCGACACTCCCATGCCCTCGAGCGCGGAGACGACCGAGTCGGAGACCGCGAGCTGTCCCCCGATGACGAGGACCTGCGCGATGTGCATCGAGGAGATGGCCGCTGCAGCCTCCTGCGACAGCGACGTCGGCGCCGTGAGCAGGACGGGCAGACGCTCGGCGTACGCAAGGGCGCTCGCGGCCTCTGCACCCTGGAACCCTGTGCCCGAGACGAGCACGGCCGTCGCCAGCGCACCAGCAGAGGCCGGCGAGCTCGACGCGTCGCCTGCGGTCTCGTTGAACCGTCCGTCGCCACCTGTGGAGTTCGTCCCCCCGTACGCTCGAGCGAGATCGAGACTGCCGACGCCACCGGTCGCAGCGGCTTCGGCGACCTGCGCTGCGGTCGCGTACGCTGTCGCCCCCTCGATGCGCGTGACGCTGATGCGTGACGCGCTCTTCCCGCCGCCGCAGGTCGTGGCCGGCGTCGCCTCGAGCTTCGCCACGACCGCTGTGCTCACCGCGAGCGGGCCGCCCACCACGATGACGTGGGTGATCCCCTCCGCCGCGATCGCTGCAGCCGTCGGTGCCGAGAGGGAGGCCGGTGTGGTGAGGAGCGTCCCGGTCGCGAGACTGCGCGCGAGCGGAGCGCTCACGAGCGCGTCGGGCGAGGGCTCGTCGGTTGCGAGCAGCACCGGTCGTGTGGACCGTGTCGTGCCCGGGCAGTGCCCTTGCCGTGCGTCGAACTGGTGCTCGAGCTCCGCCGCAGCGGTCGCGTCCGCTGTGCTCCCCGAGATCCTCGTGTACGCGGTGAACGGCGCCACGATCGGCGCGTCGGCGTTCCCGGTCAGCTGCGGGTCGTGGTGGAACTGGGGCCAGGTGCCGGGGGCGTCGACATCTGCGCCGTCCGATGTGGCGATCTCGTAGTGGATGGCCCAGCTGTCGTCCGGCTGGTAGCCGACGACCGTGATGCCCACCGTCCCGTTCGGGTCCTTCGTGACCAGTGGCGCGTTCTGGTAGCCGATCGTGGGGCCCACTGTGGCGATCAGCACCTGGCCGTCCTCGCCTGTCAGCACGTCGAAGCCGTTGATCGTGCCGACGACGACGTCCTGGTGTCCTGTGCCGAGCTCCGCCGTCACCGGCGAGCCGAAGATGTGATGCTTGAGCTGCGTGTGCCACAGCGTCGCGCCGGTCGCTCCGTCGAGCGCGTAGACGCCGCCTGCGTATGTGGTGACCAGCACCTGGAGGTGCCCATTGTCGAGCACGTCCGCGAGCGCGGGGCTCTCGTAGCCCGTTGTGCCCGCGAGCGTTCTCGCCCAGACAGGCTTGCAATCGGTATTGACGGCGATCACCTGGTCGTGCTGGGAGGCTGTCGGGAATGTCGGCCCGGTCCCTGCGACGATCCCGATCGCTGTGCCGGCAAGGAACTTCCCGACGGCTGGGGAGGAGTTCACCGACTCGTCGGTTGTGTCGACGCACAGAAGGCTCCCGGTCGCGCTCAGGACCTGGATGTGCCCGCCTTGTGTGTACTTCCTGCCGTACGCGAGCCCCGCAGTCTGCGCGCCGCCCTCGATGATCTGGTTCGCGCCGTTTCCTTCCACGTCTGCGATCGCAGGCGTCGCGAAGTTCGTGTCCGCCTGGAACCACGGGAACCCCGGCAAGACCGCGCCCGTTGTCGCGTTCATCGCGTAGGTCTCCTGTCCGAGCGTCCCCGCCACCGCGCCGGTCACCCCGCCCAGTGTGCCGATCGCGATCCCTGCGAAGACTCCGCTGGCGGCACAGGAATGGTCTGTCGGCGGGTTCGGCCCGCGTACGAGATCCTGGGCGCCTGTCGGGAGCAGCCACTCGTAGCCACCCGCACACGGCTCGCCCGCGTCGCCGGAGCCCACGAGCACGGTGTCGTACGCTGTGCCCGGCCGCTTCAACACCGACGGCGTCGATGTCACCGGCACACCGAGGTCCTTCGGCCAGCCCGGGACGGGGTCGCCAGTCGCAAGGCTCAGTGCGTAGACACGGCCCGAGCGGTCGCCGAAGACGACCGCCGGTCCGCCTGCCAGTGTGGCGAGCGCGGGCGAGCCGAGCGCCACTTCGCCGTGGGGACCGTCTGTGAGCTTCGTGCTCCAGACCTCCTGCAGGACCGGGGCGTGCGCGGTCTCGGCGGCGCCGCGGGCGATGGCTCCAACCGCTCGGCGGCCCGGCGCCGCCACCCTCACCTGCTGCGCTCCTGCACGCGCGGGCGAGAGCAGCCCTGCGACGCCGAGCGACGCGAGCAGGGAGAGCCCCGAGAGCCCGGTGCCTGCCAGTCGCCATCCCATGCCTCGGCGCGCCCTGCGCCACGTCCCCATCTGGTCCTCCCCTCCGTTCGCGTCCTCGGGTGCCCTTCGAGCGGTGCGGTGCCTTTCACGCAGTCCGCATCGGTGCAGTCGTGCGGTCGGTCGGTGCGGTCGGTCGGTGCAGTCGTGCGGTCGGTCGGTGCGGTCGTGCGGTCGGTCGGTGCGGTCGGTCGGTGCAGTCGTGCAGTCGGTGCGGTGCTCTTCGTGCCGGGGGGGAGTCTCGCACGGCTCCCGGGACGCTCGTGCACGACCTGCCACGCAGGCACCGGCACGAGCGCGCGTCGAGACCCGAACCGGGGAGCCGCCGCTGTAACCTGTGGGCCATGACCGACGCTTCCGGCACCTCGCCGGCGCGCCTCACGCCGGAGACCTACGAGCGCCTGCAGGCAGAGCTCGAGGACCTGACCACGCGCGGGCGGGTGGAGATCGCCAAGGCGATCGAGGCTGCGCGCGCGCTGGGCGACCTCTCCGAGAACGGCGACTACCACGCCGCGAAGGACAGCCAGGGGAAGATGGAGTCGCGGATCCGTCAGCTCCAGGCGCTCCTGAAGCACGCCGAGATCGTGGAGGCCG
>JAJYYT010000379.1 GCA_021800645.1 Actinomycetes bacterium | reverse complement strand
TGCGCACCCGCCACACGGTCGGCCCCGCCTCGAGCACGTCCCAGGTGTACTCACCGCGGTGTTCGGCCTCGAACTGGTAGCGCAGCGGCTTCGGGTCGTGGTCGTTCACCAAGACGAACGCCGTGCCGGGGCCGAGGGCGCCGTAGGTGGCGAAGATCTTCTCGTGGCGCTGGGCCGGGGCGAGCGGCCGAACGTCAAGCACGGCAGCCTCGGTCCAGCCCGGCTCCTTCCGTCCCGTCGACAGCGTGACCGGCTCCGACGTCGACGAGCGCACCAGCCGGTGTAGCGCCGCGGTGACCCGCACGGCGAGCTCGGGACGGGCCAGTCGGACCGCCGCCCAGGCCTCGGCCGCGAGCCTGCACGCGCTGTCGCCTCTCCCCGCGTCGGCGAGCTGGCCGGCGGCGACGAGCAGCAGACGGATGAGCGTGGCCTCGGCGTCGGGGGCTGCCAGCTCGTCGGCGACCGGCGTCTCGTCCTGGGCAGCCTCGGTGAGACGGTGCATCTGGACCAGCAGCCCGGGCAGGTCCGCGTCGGCATCGGCGGCGAGCACAGGCAGGACCAGCTCGTTCTCCTTGGCCACGTGCGCGGCGAAGAGCGCGCCGATCGCCTCGGCCGCATGCGAAGCCGTGCTCCCGTCTGCGGCCGTCGCCAGCCGGTCCGCCAGTGCCGTGAGCCTGCGGTGCTCCTCGACCATCCCTGCCACCGCCTCGGCGAGATCTGCTTTCCCCGCGGCGGCCTGGTACAGCGTGTGCTCCTCGGCCATCGCGTGGGGCAGGACCTCCCGTGCCAGGTAGGCGACGAGCTCGGCTGCTGGCGTCTCGTAGCCGCCATGGTGCTCCGCCGCGCTCTGCAACGCGCCGGCACGCCGGGCCACCCCGTCGGCCAACGCTGCGTGATGGGTCAGCATCGCCTGCAGGGCGCCGGCGTCGGTCGCGGTGTCGGTGCTCGTCATTCTGCGCTCCTTCTTCTCCGAACGGGCTCTCGTAGCAAGTCTATCTCTAGTAATTGCTAGAATAACAGGTCAGGGTCGAGCCCGTCGGGTTCGGATTGAGCGGAGGTGACGAGGTGGGGACGAACCCGGTCTTGGTGACGCTGGAACTGCTGGCAGCCTCCATCTGGGTCGGCAGCCTCGTGTGCCTGGCGGTGGTCGCGCAGACGGGGCGCGCCACGCTCGACGGGCCTGCACAGGTCGCCTTCTTTCGTGCCCTCGGGCGTCGGTACGCGGTCGTCGGCACGGCTGCGCTCCTCGTCGCCATCGGGGTGGGGCTCGCCATGGTCTGGCCGACGTCCACCTGGTCGGCCACGATCGATGCAGCCGTCGCACTGGCGGGGCTCCTCGTGGTGATATCGACGGCAGGGATGGCGCAGGCTCGAGCCATGGGGACCCTGCGCGGGCGGTCCATGAAGGCACCAGCCGACCTCACCGCCCAGGCCGCGGTGCGCCGAGCCCGGCACGTCGCGACCACGCTCCGACTCCTGATGGCTGCCGACACCCTCGGCATCGTCGTCCTGGCCGCCATCACGATCTCGCGCTGACGACACGCCTCGTCGACAGGCGTCTGCCGTGCCGGCACCGGGCTGCTCGTCCGCTCGCTTGCGCGATCCCACCATCCCTGGTAAAGCTAAATCTGACTAGTTCAGTCATCTATTGGAACAACGGGGAGTGGACCATGGCCTTGTACCTGACGGAGATTTCCACCGGCACCGACGAGCGAGGTCGCGTCGCGGCGCTCATCGAGCAGCTCGGCTCGGCGGCGAGCACGGCAGGGGGACGGGTGGTCGAGGTACAGGTGAGCCAAGACCTCGCCCGGATCTTCTTCGTCGCCGAAGACGTCGAGCCCGCCCGCCTCACCGCCGCCATCACCGACCTCGGGACCTCCCAGAGCGAGCCTGCACCCGTACGCCTCGTCGGGGCCACCCTTGACGAGGTGCGAGCACGCTCTGGCGACACAGCCAGCCACCTGGTCGAATGGGACTTCCCTGCTGGTCTCGACATGGAGACCTACCTGGGCCGCAAGAAGGAGAAGGCTCCCCTCTACGCCCAGGTCCCCGAGGTCACCTTCCTGCGCACCTACGTACGCGAGGACATGGGCAAGTGCCTCTGCCTCTACGACGCCCCCGATGACGCTGCGGTGGTGCGAGCCAGAGAGGCCGTCTCTACCCCGATCGACCGCCTCCACCGTCTCGCCACCCCATCCGACGCCCCGGCGGCGTCGCCCCAGCCGTGACCGTTCAGGTGACGGGGGGCACCGGTACCCTCCCCGCCGGCCTCGACGCCTACTTCGCCGAACGCGCCGAGGCGGTCGATCGAGGCACCGCGGATGTCCTCGACGGGCTGCGGTGGCTCGCTGACCACGGCCTTCTCGCCCACCCGGACCTCGCGGTCAGCTGTGCGGTCATCGAGCACGTCGCCCGCCACTGCCTCGCCTCGGCGTTCAGCACGTGGGCACACACCATGGTGGCCGAGTACCTGTCGCTGTCCAGCTCGGCGGTGCTGCAAGCGGAGGTGCCGGGGTTGCGGCGGGCCGAGAGGATCGGTTCGACGGCCATGGCGCCGGCAATGCAGCACCTCGTCGGCCTCGCCGATCTCGGCGTCGAGTTCCGCCACGACCGGGGCGCCCTCGTCGTCGACGGTGCGGTGCGCTGGGCGTCCAACCTCTTCGCCGACGGCTTCCTCGTCGTCGTGGGAGCCGCCAACCTCGACGGAAGCCGGGCGGTGCTCGCGATCGCGTCGGACGCTCCCGGCGTGCATGTAGGAGCACCGCTCGATCTCCTCGCCCTCGGCGCAACGCACTCGTCAAGCCTGCGCTTCGAACAGGTCCGGCTCGACCCGGCCTTCGTGGTGAGCACCGACTTCGAGCCCTACTTGCGCATGGTCAAGCCCCGGTTCCTGCTCCTGCAGAGCTCGTTCTGCCTGGGCCTCGCTCGAGGGGCGCTCGAGGGCGCCGAGGTCTCGCTCGAGCGGAGCTTCGCGTCGTTCAGGCTCGAGCACGACCGCCTCCGGGCTCACCTCGAGGCGCTGAGTCGGCGCCACCAGCAGCTCGTCGTGGAGCTCGGCCCGACGCCGACGATGGTGGCGCACCGTCTGGAGGCCGCGAAGATCGCCCAGCACGCGGTCGACATCGAACTTCGGGTGGCGGGAGGAGGTG
>JAJYYT010000378.1 GCA_021800645.1 Actinomycetes bacterium | reverse complement strand
GTGGCGAGGCGCCTCGCCTCGATGATCGCGGCCTCGAGCGCCGCCGGGGTGTGCGCGTAGTCCACGACCACGAGGAAGCCGAGCTCCCCGGCCCCGACGAGCTCCATCCGCCCTGGGACGGGCGAGGCGGCCGCGAGGCCCGCAGCGACGTCGGCCGGCGCCACCCCGAGGAGGACCGCCGCCTCGGCGGCGAGCTGTGCGTTCACGACGTTGACCAACCCGGTGAGCGGGACGACCACCCGCTGTGTGCGCCAGCGAAACGCGGACGTGCCGACGCCGAGGGTCACGTCACGAACCCCTGTGCGGGTCACCGCGACCACCGGGACCCTCGCGCGCTCCAAGATGCGTCTTCCCCACGGGTCGTCGGCGTTCACGACGGCTGCCCTCGAGCGAGACGGCTCGAAGAGCAACGCCTTGGCCTCGAAGTAGGCCTCCATCGACCCGTGGAAGTCGAGATGGTCGTGGCTCAGGTTCGTGAAGACCGCGACGTCGAAGCAGAGCGCGTCCACGCGTGCCTGGACGAGCGCGTGGCTCGAGACCTCCATCGCCACGGCAGGACGCGGTGTCCCGGTGTGCGAGTCCCGCAGCGCTGCGAGCCTTCGTTGCAGGTCGGTGGACTCCGGAGTCGTCCGCGCGCCTGTGAGGGTGCCGATCACCGTCGTGGGATGCCCGGCGTGCTCGAGGACCGCGCCGAGGAGGCGGGTGACGGTGGTCTTGCCGTTGGTCCCGGTCACCCCTGCGGTGAGGAGCGACTGGGCGGGGTGCCCGTGGAACGCGGCGGCGAGGCGCGCCATCGCCGCACGGCCGGTGCCCTCTGCGACCCGGACCTGCACGACCTCGCGAGCCGCCGGGGCGACGTCGTGCTCCCGCACCACGCCGACCGCGCCCCTCGCGACCGCCTCTGGCACATGGTCGTGACCATCCGTGCTCCGGCCCACGAGACAGCAGAACAGCGTGCCGGGGGTCACGCGTCGGCTGTCGTGCTCGACGCCGGTGACCTCGACCGCCCCGGGATCGCCCGACGTCTCGAGCACGTCGATCTCGTCGAGCAGGCGGGTCATGCGCACGGGGGGATGCCTGGGAGCGTGGGCACGGGCCATCCGTGAGCCGTGGTCCCAGCGGATGCTACCCCTGTCACGTCGCTTGCCGGACCAGCGCTGTCAGTGTCTTCGGCGCTGTCGCCTGCGGCCTGCCGTCGAGGCCCGGCGTCGTCGGGACGTCGTAGCGGTGCAGGGCGTACGCCATGATCTCGGAGAACACGGGCGCCGCGACCGCGCCGCCGTAGATCGGCGTCGGCCTGTTCAGGACCACGATCGCCGAGAGCACCGGATGGTTGGCCGGGGCGAACCCGACGAACGTTCCGTCGAACGCTCCTGTGATGTAGCCGGCGGTGCCGTTGTCCGACGGAAGCTGCGCGGTGCCGGTCTTCCCCGCTACGAGGTACCCGGGGACGGCGGCCGCGACGCCGGTGCCGTAGTCGACGACTTTTTCGTACATCGAGACGAGCTCCCTGTCGACCCATGCAGGGATCACCCTGTGGGTGCGCGAGGGCGCGGTCGGTCGCACGACCCCCCCGGGGGTGATCGTCCCGAGCACGAGCTTGGGCGCGACGAACACGCCGCCGTTCGCGACGGCGTTGTACGCGTCGAGGACCTGCAGTGCGCTCACCGCGTCCACCTGTCCGATCGGGAGGGACACCCAGTCGGTTGTGGCCCAGCGTGTGGCTGTCACGAGCAGCCCGGAGGACGCACCGGGAAAGCGGAGGCCGGTCGGCTCGCCGAAGCCCAGCTTCTTCACTTGTGCGAGGAGCCGTCGCTCGCCGAGCTTCTGGGCGATGAAGGAGGTTCCGATGTTCGAGGACTGGGCGAGGATCTGCGTCGCGGTCATCTGCTCGGTCGGGTGGTATGTGGCGTCCGAGAACACCCACCCGTCGATGATCCGCTCGAAAGGCACGGTGAAGGTGGTCTTCGGGGTGATCACCCCCGCGGCGAGCGCTGCGGAGAACGGCACGATCTTGAACACCGACCCCGGCTCGTAGAGCTGGGTGACGGCGGCGTTCGTCGGCGCCTCCTCGACCGGGCCCCCGGGGCCGATGCGAACGGTGCCGGAGGTCGACGAGGAGGCAGAGGGAGAGCCGGCAGCAGAGGTGGCGCTGGAGGAGGTGGAGGTGGTCGCGGTCCCGGCGGACGCCGGCTTCGGCGTCGAGACGAGATCGGCCATCGCGAGGATCTGCCCCGTGGCGGTGTCCATCACGATGGCCTCGCCGCCAACCGCGTGCGAAGCGACGACCTCGCGAGCCAGGTCCTGCTCCACGGTGTACTGAAGCGGCCCGTCCAGCGTCAGCTCCAGCCCGGTGCCTGCGACGGCCGGCGTCCTCTTCGTGACCGGCGTGCCTGGAAGCTGCACGCCGATCGGGGACTCGAGCAGGGTCTCGTGGCCCGCACGGCCGGCGAGGAGCCGGTTGTACTCCGCCTCGAGCCCTGCGTCGCCCAGCCCGGCGGCGTCCACCCCGCCGATCACCGGGGACGCGAGACCTCCGTCGGGGGTGACGTCGATCGAGCTGGCCAGCATGGTGATCCCCGGGAACGCCATCGCCGAGATCCTCTTCGCCTGCTCGACCGAGAGGTGCGGGACGAGCGGCACGTAGCCCGAGCGCTCCGACAGGAGCACGGCCAGCCTCGACGCCCGTAGGTGGAGCAGGGGGGCGAGGGCACGGGCTTCCGAGACGGGGTGGCTGACCTGGAAGTCGTCGGCGACCACCGTGTCGGTCGGGACCGACGCCTCGAGGACGACGCCGTCGCGGTCGGTGATCTCACCACGCAGCGCCGGGACGGTGACCGGTTGCGTCAGCTCCTGCGCCGCCTCCTGCTCGTACCGGCTCGATCGGAGGACCTGGACCTCGAAGAGCCGCGCCGCGACGACGACGAGCGCGAGGACCAGGACGACCCGAGCGATCCGGACGCGTCGCGCGAGGGGCGCGCGCCGTGGCGCGATCGGGCGCAGGCGAGCCGCACGGCCCGCGCCAGCGGACCGGGCCGTGCGAGCGAGAGCGGGGCGGCTGCGGGGCCCGAGCGGGGCTGGTGCGCGGGGGGTAAGCCGCGGCGCGGGTAGCGGGCGGGTGGGGGGCGGCGGCGCGGGTTCCGAGCGGGTG
>JAJYYT010000377.1 GCA_021800645.1 Actinomycetes bacterium | reverse complement strand
TGGGTTGGATGATCGGCCCCGTCGACGCGGTCGCCGCGGCCAACAACATCCAGTCCCACGAGACGTCCAACGTCGCGAACGTCTCCCAGCGTGCTGCCCTCGCAGCCGTCTCGGGCGACCTGTCCGCGGTGGCCGAGATGCGCCGGGCGTTCGACCGCCGGCGCAGGACCATGGTCGAGATGCTCCTGCGCATCCCCGGCGTCGCGTGCCAGGAGCCGACGGGGGCGTTCTACGCGTTCCCGGACGTGCGCGGGGTGCTCGGCAAGGACCTGCGGGGGCGCCGCCCGGCGACGAGCGCCGACCTGGCCGACCTTTGCATCGAAGAGGCCAAGGTCGCGGTCGTGCCCGGCGAGGCGTTCGGTGCGCCGGGTTACCTCCGGCTCTCCTATGCCCTGGCCGACGAGGCGATGGTCGAGGGCGTGGCCCGGTTGGCGAGCCTGTTCGCGGACGCCCAGTAGCCCCGGCCGCCCCGGTATCGGTAGCCTCGCGACGATGGCGCGCGTCCTCGTCACCGAGAAGATCGCCCCACGCGGGCTGGACCTGCTTGCTCAGGCCCATGACGTCGACGTACGGGAAGGGTTGACCCCCGAGCAGCTCCTGCAGGCCGTCGCGGGGGCCCACGCGCTCGTCATCCGCTCGGCGACGAAGGTCACCGCGGAGGTGCTCGCGGCAGGTTCGGACCTGGTCGTGGTCGGGCGGGCGGGCGTGGGGCTCGACAACGTCGACGTCTCGGCCGCGACCGAGCGCGGGATCATGGTCGTCAACGCGCCGACGTCGAACACGCTGTCGGTCGCGGAGCAGGCGATGGGTCTCCTTCTCGCGCAGGCGCGCAACATCCCGCAGGCGCATGCCGCGCTCGTCGCCGGCCGCTGGGAGCGGTCCAGGTGGGAGGGTGTCGAGCTCTACGGCAAGGTGCTCGGGATCGTGGGGCTGGGGCGTGCCGGCTCGCTCGTCGCGCAGCGCGCGCTCGCCTTCGGGATGCGCCTCGTCGCGTACGACCCGTACATCTCGGCGGAGCGCGCCCGGTCGATGGGCGTGGCGCTGCGCTCCATCGACGAGCTCTTCGCAGAGGCGGACTTCGTCACGATCCACACGCCGAAGACGCCCGAGACGACGGGGCTGGTCGGCCCGGAGCTGCTCGCGAAGGCGAAGCCCGGCATCCGGATCATCAACACGGCCCGCGGCGGGATCGTCGACGAAGAGGCCCTGGCCCAGGCGATCCGCGACGGGGTGGTGGCCGGAGCGGGGCTCGACGTGTTCGCCACGGAGCCTGCCACGGCCTCACCGCTGTTCGGGCTCGAGTCCGTGGTCGTGACGCCTCACCTGGGCGCGTCGACCGAAGAGGCGCAGGACAAGGCAGGCGTGACGATCGCCGAGCAGGTGCTCCTCGCTCTGGCGGGCGACTTCGTGCCCTACGCCGTCAACCTGGCCGCGACCGAGGTGTCCGAGGCGGTGCGCCCCTACATGGCGATGACCGAGCAGCTCGGTCGCTTCTTCGCGTCTCTGCACGACGGGCTTCCCGATCGCCTCGACATCGAGTACCGGGGCGAGCTGGCGTCCCAGCCGACCGGTATCCTCACGCTCTGCGCGCTGAAGGGGGTGTTCGGCGCGACGACCGAGGAACCGGTCTCGTACGTGAACGCCCCCCAGGTCGCCGAGCGGCGCGGGCTTCCGGTCGAAGAGACGTCGGCGTCGGCGTCGGCGCTGTACAAGAGTCTCATCACGCTGCGTTCGGGCGCGCACGCGGTGGCTGGCACGCTCACCGGGGCGGGGCTGCACCCCGAGCCGCGCGTGGTCATGGTGGACGACCATGCCGTCGAGATGCCGCCGGCCGACCACATGCTCGTCGTGCGCAACGACGACCGCCCGGGGATGATCGGCATCGTCGGAACTGCCCTCGGAGACGCCGGCATCTCGATCTCGTCGATGGCCGTGGGGCCGAGCCACGACGGCCACACGGCGCTCATGGTGCTCTCCACGTCGAAGCCGGCTCCGGGCGAGGTGCTCGAGCGCCTCGGGCGTCAGGACGGGATCCTCGACCTGCACGCCGTCAGCCTGTAGCCAGCCTGTAGTCAGCCTGTAGCTGCCGCGGGCGGCGGTCAGGGCTTGCGCACGACCGCCGGCCAGTGGTCCGGGGTGCCGTGCTGGCGCCCGGCCGAGCGCCGGAGCGCGAGTGCCAGGACCACACCCATCAGGGCGACGGCGACGAGCAGCTTCCGCACGCGGGCGACGTTACCCTATGGCCGCCCGCTGCCCCGCCGCTTGACACGTTCTCTCCTTGCTGGGACAATGGGAATTCCATGTACCTTGCTTCCGCTTCGGACCTGCTGCTGACCTAGAGGCGAACGCCACACTGCGTTCGCCCGCAACCTCCTGCGCCCGACGGCCAGGAGGTTTTTTCTTTGGAGGAGACCCATGGCAATGCCGTACCACCGCTACCGGCCGCAGGCGCCGCTCGTGCTGCACGATCGGACGTGGCCCGACCGACGGCTGACGGCCGCTCCCGCCTGGGCGAGCGTCGATCTGCGAGACGGCAACCAGGCCCTGGTCGATCCGATGGACACGGAGCGCAAGCTCGCGCTCTTCCGCACGCTCGTCGACGTCGGCTTCAAGGAGATCGAGGTCGGCTTCCCCTCCGCGTCGGGCACGGACTTCGAGTTCCAGCGGACGATCATCGGAGAGGGGCTCGTCCCCGACGACGTCGAGATCCAGGTCCTCGTCCAGTGCCGCGAGGAGCTCATCGAGCGGACGTTCGAGTCGCTCGAGGGAGCGCGGCGTGCGGTCGTGCACTTCTACAACTCCACGTCCACGCTCCAGCGCCGGGTCGTCTTCGGGCAGGACCGGCCGGGCATCATCGGCATCGCGGTCAACGCCGCGCGCCTCTGCAAGAAGCTCGAGGCACAGCTGCCGGGCACCGACATCCGCTACGAGTACTCGCCCGAGAGCTTCACCGGCACCGAGCCGGAGTTCGCCGTCGAGATCTGCGAGGCGGTCATGGACGTCCTCGAGCCGACGCGCGAGCGGCCCATGATCGTCAACCTGCCGGCGACCGTCGAGATGTACGCGCCGAACGTGTACGCCGACGTGATCGAGTGGTTCGGACGCACGATCAAGCACCGCGACCGGGTCGTGCTGAGCGTCCACCCGCACAA
>JAJYYT010000376.1 GCA_021800645.1 Actinomycetes bacterium | reverse complement strand
GGCACGGGCCGTCCGACGTCGGAGTCTCGGCCAGAGCCACCGGGTGCTGTGGTGGATCGCGGCCGGCTGCGGTGGGCTCGGTGCGGCAGCGATCGGGCATGTGCTCGCCGCCACCCGAGCGCTCCTCCCGCCAGGCGACGTCGCAGCCGGTCACGCCGTGGCGGGCGCCACCTGGTCGCTTGCCGCCGTCCTCGCGGTGCCGATCGTGGTCGCAAGCGTGCGATCGCTCGCACGCAACCGCCGGATCATGAGCGCAGCCCCCTGGCCGCCCACCTTCTCCACCGCCGTGTTCGCCCTCGGCGCGCTCGCCACCGGCAAGATGTTGGGGATCCCGGCCGTCAGCGGCGTCGGCCATGCAACCGCCGGGGCCACCCTCGCCCTTTGGGTGGTCACTGCCGCACTGCACGCATCACGGCTCCTGCCGGCTGCTCGTCGGGGAGGATCGGCTCCGAGGGCGGACCGAGACGAGCCGACCATGCGACCCGAGGGACTGGTCTCGGAGGCCCAGGCAGCCGCCGCCCCCGCCGGCTGACACGCTGCGAGGACCTGGCACTTCCCCGAGCTCCGACCAGACGCTCGGCGCTCTGGCACCGCCCCTACCCCTCCGAGGCGAGCACCCGGCGCGCCCAGTGGTGCCAGGACGCCGCGAGCTGGGGCACGCAGAGAAGCTCGGCGGCCCGATGGCGCTGGTCGTAGAAGATGTGGGCCACCTCGACCGCCCGGAACCCGTGCGCGGGGCGCTCGACGACCTGGATCTCGTCACCGGCTTGGAGCTCGCCTTCGGCGAGGATCCGCAAGTAGACGCCGTGGCGGCGAGCTTCGGCGAAGCTCGCCACCACGGCCAGGGTGAGCGCGACGATCTCCTCGTCGTCGAAGCGGCGCCGCACCTCGCCGTACAGCTCGTCTGGAACGTCAGAGCTCGAGAGCAAGGTGAGCGCTTCGCACCAGGCGAGCGCGGCGCGCTCCCGCTCGGAATAGCACAGCGCCTCTCTCCAGGCGACGGCGAGATGCAGCCGCTGTGCGTCGACACCGATGGCGGTGGCGTCCTTGGTGTGCATGTCGACGCAGTACCCGCAGCCGTTCAGCTGGGAGGCCCGGAGCTTCACCAGCTCGAGCAGCTCCGGCTCCAAGGTGCTGGTCCGCACCGTCTTCTCCAAGCCCGCCATGGCGTCGAGCGCAGCGGGAAAGACGTGTCGGTAGTCGATGCGCATCGTTCCTCCTTGCTGCCGACCCGAGCACCGCACTGCCAGCCCGCACGGTCGCGCCCATGCCGATTGGCCGTGAGGGGAGCAACAACCATTCAAAGGCCACTGCGCCTCGACGCCGGATCCGTCTCTTCGTGTTCGTTCTTCCTATCACCACTAGAATATCTGGCGATGGGAACCTGCGGTGAGGACTCAACGCGCGGGGGGCCTGGGCAGAACGGTTCGCCCCCGCCGCTGCTCCTGACCGTGGGGCACGGCACCCTTGGATGCGAGGAGCTCGCCGAGCTGCTCGGCTCCGCGGGTGTCGAACTGGTCGTCGACATTCGCAGCGCACCGGGAAGCCGCCGCCACCCCCACTTCGGCCGGGAGCAGATGGAGCGGTGGCTGCCGGCGGCGGGGATCGGCTACCGCTGGGAGAAGGACCTGGGCGGTCACCGGCGACCTGTGGTCGGGTCCGCCAACGTCGTGCTCCGGCACCCGGGGTTCCGGGGCTACGCCGACTACATGGCAACCGCTTCGTTCACCGCGGGGCTGACCCGCCTGCTCGACGATGCCACGACGCGTCCGACGGCGGCGATGTGCGCGGAGACGCTGTGGTGGCGCTGCCATCGCCGCTTGGTGGCCGACGCTGCAGTCCTCCTCGAGGGTGCCGCCGTATGCCACCTCGGCCACGACGGCCGGCTGTCTCAGCACCGGGTGACCGAAGGAGGCCGGGTCCTGGAAGTCGAAGGGACGACCAGGCTGATCTACGACGCTGACGCGGCTGCGTGACACGGCGTGGCGTGAGATCGGGTCGGAGAGAAAGGGTATGCATGGAGCAAGCAGGGTTCTTCGGCATCGGTCACCTCGACCTGTCGGTCTCCGACGTTGAGGCGAGCGCTGCGTGGTACGAGAAGGTGCTCGGTCTGCGACGCCTGCGGCGAGTGGACTTCCCCAAGCGCACCATGATCGTGCTGCGCCACGACGCCTCGGGTCTGGTGCTCGGGCTCAACCAACACGAAGGCTTTCCCGGAGAGCCCTTCGACGAAAAGCGCGCCGGGCTCGACCACGTCGGCTTTGGCGTCGACCTGCGCCAGGACCTCGATGCCTGGGAGGCGCGCCTGGCGGCGCTCGGTGTCGAGCACTCGCCGGTGGCGGACACCGAGGCGGGCTCGGCGCTCGTCTTCAGGGATCCCGACCACATCCAGCTCGAGCTGTGGTGGTCCAAGCCCTCTGAAGCTGAGACGACGTCCGCGGCTCGCGCCCAGGCCGTCATCGAGCGCTCGAGCCCGCTCCGCGTCGACGAGACGGTGCAGCGCCTCGCCGACGCCGCGGTGGCAGCCGGCGCCACGGTCTTCGCCACCATCGACCACGCCAGCGGGGCACGGTCGGTCGGGCTCGACATGCCAGAGACCCAGCTGTTGATCGTCGGCAACCCCGCCATCGGCACCCCGGCGATGCTCGCCGCCCCCGACCTCGCGCTCGAGCTCCCCACCAGGATCCTCGTTCGCCAGGCGTCCCCCGGCACCGCGGGCAGCACGGTCGTCTTCTCCGACCCGACCGTCGTCGCTCGCCGCTTCCGGCTCGCCCCCGAGCAAGCCGCCGGGCTGGCCGCGATCGCGGGGCTAGTCGACCGCGTGCTCAACGCAGCATCCGATGGCTAGAGACTCTAGAGAACGGTCATGCGGCGGCCAACGTGGTAGGTCCGGACGAGCGTCGGCCGAGAGCACCCGCGACAGCCGTGACCGCCACGCACTCAGCACAGCCGACCAGGCGGGCCGAGGATCGTCACGTTCAGCACCCCAGGCCGCCCAGCCACACCCGAAACCGTATGCCGATCTGACGGTCGGGTCCGGGCTCCTCCCAGGTATTTCCACCCAACGGTAGACAGCGCGTAAGGTGGCGGCGAGCGGATGTAGGTGGTGCCGCACGGTTGAACGGAGAGCGATGGCACGGGACGTCGAGAACACGACGGCAGTCCACGACGGG
>JAJYYT010000375.1 GCA_021800645.1 Actinomycetes bacterium | reverse complement strand
CCCTGGAAAGTCGCCACGAAGTCGGCTGCGACCTCTTTCTCTGCCTCGCTCGTGATCGGCACAGTCTTGCGCTCGCTTGTCGGCAGCTGCGCACCCGGAAGTTCCCGCCTTGTCGAGGGGGCCCTCGCCTCGACGCCAGCCGTCACCTGTTCATCGGAGCGGTGATGCTGCGGAGTTGGCACGTTCTCACCGCGGTCACAAACGATCCGGTGGCCGGCACGACAGCTTGGTCGAGCCTGGCGCCACCGGGCCCCGTCGCCGTCACTCGGACAAGGGGCGGAGCGCCGGGCAGGTAGGACACGGCGAGCACGGTCCAGCCGTCGACCGGGACGGCAGACCGGGTGGCGCCGTCTTGCCAGGTGGCAGAGACGCGCTCCACGCGCGATGCAGTGCGGGTCACGACGATCTGGAGGCGACCGGAGCTCTTGTTTCCCAGCACGGTCGTTCCGATCACGTCGAAGACGCGACCCGTCGTCGCGGCGGAGGGCACGACGATCTGGCCGAGCACCCTCGCCGATACCTTGGCTCTCATCGACACATAGAGGAATGGACCCGTGGAGCAGACCCCCACGCCGTGCACAGTTCCGATGAAGGGCTTCCATCCGAGCCGCTGCCCGACGAAGAGCCGGCGCTCCGAATACGCCTCGGCCCTGAGCACGAGATTGCCCACCACCGGCGCCGGAATGGGCGTGACGATACTGATGGTCCCGAGTCCGTTCCCGATGCACCCTTCGATGGTGCACACGGCGTTCGAGGACGGGGATGAGCCCGGGGGGCCCGGGCTGCCGGAGCCGCCGATCGCGCTTGGAGAAGTGGCGGAGCCAAGCTGGTGACCGACGACGGAGAGCCCCTCGGGGATCCTCTCGCGCATCGCGATGACCGGCCCATCGGGGGTTGCCGGCCCGCCACCGTTGCCCGACAGTCCGACGCCGACACCTACACCTGCTGCGGACACGGCAACAACGACGCCGAGTGTGCTCGCCCGACGCAGCCGGCGGGCACGCGCGGTCCTCGCCCTTGCGACGATGCGGTCGATGCCGGGTGTCGCTGAGTCGTGGCTCCCGTCGAGCAGCTGCGAGAGGTCCGGTTCGTGTCGCATCAAAGGTGAAAAGGCAACCGCGGCCGGTTTCGCGTATGCGGTGACCGCGGCCGGCTTTGCGTGTGCGGCGACGAGCCTCGAGCGGCCGGCGCCGCCACTCGCCGATGGGAGGCGCAAGCGGGCCAGTGGCTCCAGCCACCTGTGGACGACGGGATTCGATTTGTGGACGATCAAGGAAGAAAGCGGTAGGTAGACCGGTAAGGCCGCCGCCGAGGATGTCGTCATGTTCCAGACGGCAGCACCGCGGCGCGGTGAAGCGGAGAGCGAGTCAAACCCGACCGGAGAGCTCGACCTCGGGCGCCGGAGCAGGTCGCGGTTCCCACTGCGGGTGCCAACCCGGGGCACCGACGGCCGCAGCAACCTAGGGGACGCCGAAGCGCCCACGCGGCGGCGCCCGCTTGTCGCAGGCGCCGGTGTGCTCGTCGTCGTCGTTTGTACTGCGCTCGGTGCAATCGCCGGCGGTCGGTCGAGCAGCAGAGTCGCGTATCTCGAGATGGCACGGTTCGTGCCTCAGGGGGCAATGCTCACCGCCGCGGACCTCGAGTCCTCCACCCTCGCCCCGCTACAGGGTCTCGCCGTGCTCCCTACGAGCGACGTGAGGGACGTGGTGGGCCGTTACGCGACCGTGTCGCTCGTGCCCGGCACGCTGCTCGCCGCCGCCGACGTCTCCTCTCTCGGTCCTCTCTCGCCAGGCGAGGCGCTCGTGGGAGCGGTCCTCGCCGGAGACCAGCTCCCTCCGACACTTGCCGTCGGCGACCGTGTTCTCGTGGTGCTCGGCGGCCAGACGGTCGGCGCACCCACGGCAGGTTCTCCGACGTCGAGCACTGGTTCGACCGGGCCGGCCGCCACAGCCGCCGGCGGGACAGGCTCCGCCGGCTCTCCGGCGGGCCCGGGCGGGTCGAACGGGCATGCCTCCGCCACCACGACCGGCGCGCTGGGCGGCGCTGCAGGCGATGCCGTGCTCGCCACCGGGACGGTCACGGATCTCTTCGCCGGCGGCTCGAGCACCGGGAACGCCGAGGTCGTCGGCATTGAGGTACCGAGCGCGGACGCCTCAGCCGTTGCCCAGGCAAGCGCGGCAGGCGACGTGTCGCTAGCCGAGATATCCCGGGCACCACGGTCATGACCCGCCGTGCACGACGCGTCGACATCGACGCCATCGCAGAGGCTGCGCCGCGCGGCGGCGGCAGCAGCAGCGGCAGCAGCGGCGGCAGCGGCAGCAGCGGCGGAGGCGGAGGCGGAGGCGGAGGCGGAGGCGGAGGCGGAGGCGGAGGCGGAGGCGGAGGCGACGAGGATGTCACCGAGGCGTGCGGCCTCGAACCCGTGCCCGAGAGCGTCCGGCTTGCGGCGGTCGCTGCGGGACGGGCGCGGCGCGCCGTTCGCCGCCGCTCTGCGATCCTGCGCTTCGATCCCATGCCGGGAGAGCCAGCCCCGTCGACGGCGCCTGCCGCCCCCGAGACCGCATCTGACTCCGCTCTGGAGGATTCCGCAGAGTGACGCACTTCTACGCCGCCGGGGCACCGACGCTCGACACGGCGTCCGTTCGTATCGCCCGTGCGGTGCGGGGCTCAGTGGCGGAGTCGCTCGCGGAGCTGTCCCGAGACTCGGCCGTCAGCGCGACGACCGAAAGCCGCTCCCTGCGCAACCTCGCGCGTGGGTGCGCCGTGCGCGCCGTCGACGATCACGTGGGCCAGCTCGCAGCCGAGGGAGAGGCAACACCGACAGAGACGGAGGTCAACGAGTCGGTCGGACTTGTGCTCGCGATGCTCTTCGGTCTCGGGCTGCTCCAGCGCTACGTGGACGACCCGAACGTGGAGAACATCGACGTGACGGGTGCGGAACGAGCATTTGTCACCTACAGCGACGGCCGAAAGGAGCTGGTCGGCCCCATCGCGGAGAGTGACGAGGAGCTCGTGTCGATGGTGAGGGCGGCTGCGGCGCGATTCGGTCTCGCCGAGCGACGCTTCGACAGCGCTCAGCCCGAGCTCGACCTTCGCCTGCCCGACGGGAGCCGCCTCTCCGCCGTCATGGGCGTGACCGAGCGGCCGGTCGTCGACATACGGCGCCATCGGCTGCCCGA
>JAJYYT010000374.1 GCA_021800645.1 Actinomycetes bacterium | reverse complement strand
CGTCTGCGCCGCAAGGTCTGTCCCTCCCACGATCGTGAAGTCACGCTCGAGGGCAACCTGGCCGGCGAGGAACACGATCCTCGAGCCGCTCGCCACAGCGACGTGGCTGTACCCCGGTGACGGGTGCAGGTCCTCAGGTGAGATCAGGCGTCGACTGGTGTTGGCCATGTCGTGTCAGCTCCTCTTGGTCGTTGGTCGGTGCGGATGGTGGGCCGCCGAAGTGGTGGGCCGCCGAAGTGGTGGGCCGCCGAAGTGGTGGGCTGCCGAGACGGCGGGCCGCCGAGATGGTGGGCGGTGGCGCTTCGGTGCGCTATTCAGCAGGGTGGGTCGCTGCCGGCGCCACCCCGGACCACCTCCCGGACGTCGTACTCCCACAGCGGCTGGCGCGGGCCCCAGGGCTGGCGGTCCTTCAGCACCCGGTACTCGGCGTCGCGCTCCCGCTGGGCGTCGCCGTCGGGGAGGTAGAAGGAGTCGGCGGCCGCCCGGGAGGAGTCCTGCAGCTCACGGGTGCGCGCGATCCGCACGGCCGCGTAGCGCTGGAGCGCCGAGCGAGGGTCGCCGGGGCGCTCGGCCAGGCAGGCGGCGAGCACGTACGCGTCCTCGATCGCCTGCGCCGCGCCCTGCGCCTCGAAGGGCTGCATGGCGTGGGCGGCATCGCCCAGGAGAGTGATCCGCCCGAACGACCACTGGTCGAGAGGTTGCCGGACGTAGACGGCGCTCCGGAGCATGAGGCTGCACTGCCGGATGCGTTCGAGAAACGGCTCGTGCCATCCCTCGAGATAGCCGAGCACTTCGGTCGGAGCCGTCTCGAGCGTCCAGGACTCCCGCGACCAGGCGGCGTCACGCACGGCGCAGGTCACCGCCAGGCGCTCCCCGTGGGAGAGCCAGTAGGAGACGCCGTGGCGGTTCGGCCCCAACCAGTAGCAGTTCATCCTTGCCGGATGCAGGTCCGACACGTCCCGGCGATCGGCGATGCCCCGGTACACGACCGTCCCCGAGAAGACGGGCTCGTCCCGCCCGACGAGCAGCTGGCGGACCGTCGAGCTCACTCCGTCGGCGCCCACGACCACTGTCGCCTCGAGGGTCCCCACGCCGGGGGCACCGTCGAGCACGACGGAGCACCTGCTGCCCTCGTCGGAGACGGCGACGACGCGCGCGCCGAAGCGGACCGGCGCCACCCGCTCCGCCTCGGCGAGCAAGACGTCGTGCAGCTCGGGCCGGAAGAAGTCGAGCTGCGGAGCGCCGAAGTGCGTCTCCATCCGGGCGCCCAGCTCGGTGCGGTGCAGGAGGCTCCCGTCGTCCCAGCGGAGGAGGTCCACGGCGTCGGGGATCGCTCCCTCCTGCCGGAGCGCCGCGCCGAGACCCAGCTCGTCGAGAAGCCGGACGGCGTTCGGCCCCAAGGACAGCGACGCCCCGATCTCCTGCGCGGAGGACCGCTGCTCGAGGACCTCCACCTCGAACCCCCGCCGGGCGAGCGCGATCGCCGCGGTGAGCCCTCCGACCCCCGCGCCGGCAATGACGACTCTTGGCATGTCACCCAACCTCGCTCGACCGGCCCCTGGCAGCGATCAGTAGACGAGGTGCTTCGGCGTGATCTCCGACAGCTCCTTGTGCCAGGAGGGCGCCTTGCCGACGTCACCTTTCGTGAGGATCGCCCGGGGTGGCCGCACGACGATCTTGGGGAGGGGAAGGTGCTGTTTCGTCAAGGCGTCGTAGGCGCCGATCGCCGCCTCCATGCCCTGGCCGACCGCGTCGACCTGGATGATCGCCGAGACGTGGCCGGCCTTGACCGCGTCGATCCCGGTGCTCGACCCGTTGATCCCGACGATCTTGATTGTCGACTTCCCCTCGTCGCGCGCCGCCGTGTAGGCACCGACGGCCGTTGTGTCGTTGAACGCGAGCACCCCCTGGATGCCCGAGTACTGGCCGAGCAACCCGGTCATCGCCGTCTGGCCCCCCGAGACGTTTGTGACCGTGACGTCCTGCTCGCCGACGATTGTCAGCCCGAACTTCTTCGCCCAGTACCGGTACCGGGTGACCAGGAACTTGATGGCCGGCACGGGTGCCGCGATCCCGATGACGGCGATCTTCCCGTGCGGCACGAGCCGTGCCATCTCGGCGACGGACAGGTAGGCCTCCTCGTCGCGTCCCTCCCAGACCTGCGCCCTGTAGCCCGGAGGCGTCGACGCAGCGGGGGTCACTGTGACGTTCTCACCGATGACCGCCACCCCGTGCTTCTGCGCGTCCGCGAGCGACGTGGCCAGCGCGGTCGGCGCGAGGGGGTACAAGACGATGGCGTTCGCCCCTTCGGCGACCAGCTCGTCGAAGTTGCTCACCTGCTTTGTGACTGTGACGTCTGTGACGACGCCGATGTACTTCATTCCCAGCGCACGCGCTTCCGCCTGGACCCCCAGGCAGAACGTGGTCGTGGTCTGGTTCCCGGCATTGACCGGGTTCTGGCACCCGATCGTGTAGTGCTTGCCGTGCTCGACCTTCGGGATCGGGAAGCTCGTGGGGAAGTGGTTCTCGTAGCCCCCGTACGGCTTGATCCCGTGTGCGCCGAAGACCGGCGAGGCCTTGTGGGCGTGCCTCGTGCTTGCCGCTCCCGCTGGCACCGCGGTCGACACGACCGCAAGCGCCAGACCTGCCAGGGCGCTCGCACCCAGGCGGAGCCCTCGTCTCGATACCATCACCACGCTTCCCTCCCTGTTCTCCTAGGACGACTGTTGCACCTGGACGTTCGACGAGCGAGCGTCGGCGCGCTCGGGCGTCGCGCTCCCCTCGCCGCCTGCGACCGTCGACCCCGGTGCCAGGTCACCACGCTCCCCGGGGCGCTGGCGACGGAGCAGCGGGTACCCCTTGTGCTGGAACTGGTGGAACAGGACGGCGAGGACGACGATGGCCCCCGAGACGACCTCCTGCCAGGAGCTCGCGAGGCCCGAGAGGGCCAGCCCGTTCTGGAGCACGCCGAGGAAGAGCACGCCGACCACCGTGCCGACGATCCCGCCGATGCCACCGCCGAGCACGGTTCCCCCGATGAGGACGGCGGCCGTGGCGCTGAAGATGATTGTGTTGCCGATCGTGGGGCTGGCGGCGCTGATGCGCGAGACCTCCAGCACCCCGCCGAGGGCCGCCATGCCGCCGGAGATGGCGTAGGCGAGCACCAGCGTGCGGGTCACG
>JAJYYT010000373.1 GCA_021800645.1 Actinomycetes bacterium | reverse complement strand
GACCACCAACGTCGTGGCGATGACGGTGCAGACCTTCCTCGGCCCCTGGGTCGAGAACTCCGAGGGCAACCACGAGGTCGAGGTGACTGCCCTCGGCTCCGGTCCCGTGACCGTCGTCCGCAACGGGGCCGTCATCACCGGGACGTGGAACCGGACCTCGCTCACCTCGCCGGCCACCTTGACCTCGACCAGCGGAGCCCCGATCACCCTCGCCCCGGGCAGGACCTGGGTCGAGCTCGTCCCCCAGGGGATCCCCGTGGTCGCCTCGCCCGGCACTCCGGCGTCACCAGCCGGCTGAGCCTGCGACGACAGCGAGCGCCACGTCAGTCGGCAAGCAGGACGGCCAGGCGCCGACGCAGCAGGTCGAGAGCGCTGATCGTCGCGTACTGCCGGATGCGCTGACGGTCGCCAGGGACGGCGAGCTCGGCTGACTCGGCCGCACCCCCCGCACGCGCAAGGCCGACGAACACCGTCCCCGGTGACCGGCCGTCCTGCGAGTCGGGGCCGGCCACGCCGGTGACCGACAGCCCGACATCCGAACCCAGCACCCGGCACGCGCCGACGGCCATGGCTTCGGCGGCGGCAGCCGACACGACCGGGCCTTCGGGCACCCCGAGCACCGATTGCTTGACCTCCGTGGCGTAGGAGACGACGCCGCCGCGGAACCACGCGCTCGCCCCGGGCACGTTGACGAGCCGCGAGGAGACGAGCCCGCCGGTGAGGGACTCGGCCACGCCGAGCGTCAGGTGTCGGGCGGTGACTGCTTTGGCGACGGCGTGCTCGATCGCTTCGTCATCGACACCGAAGACGACGTCGCCGGCTGCGTCGCCGAGAACGTGGCGGATCGTTGCCTCCTCGGCGTCCAGGCGGGCACTGGCCGCGGCATCGTCGGCGGCGCGCACGGTCACTCGCACCTTGATCCCCTCGATCCCGCTGGCCAGAAAGGCGATCGTGGCCGTCTCTCCACCCGAGGAGATTGCCGCTTGGTCGAGTGAGCCGATGTGGGCTGCCAAGACGTCGGCGAGGCGCGACTCGGTCATCCCCCACGTGCGCAACACTCGACTGGCGATCACGCCTTCGGCCTCGCCGCGCTCACGGAGGCGACGCCGGAGGTCGGGAGCGATGCCACGCTCGAACATGTCGGCCATCTCGTAGGGAACACCGGGCACTGCGTAGACCACCTTGTGGCCGACCGGGCAGATCAACCCGGGAGCCGTCCCCTTGCGCTGCGGGATGACCCTCGCCCCCTCGGGAACGTCGGCCTGACGGGCGTTGGACGGCGACATGGTGCGCCCTCGCGAGGAGAACAGAGCGGCGATGCGCTCGAGCACCGCCTCGTCGCGCACAAGGGGGACGTTCATCACCTCGGCGATGGCCTCGCGGGTGATGTCGTCGTGAGTGGGCCCGAGCCCGCCACAGACGATCACGCCGTCACTCCGGGCCAGAGCTGTCCGCAGGGCAAGGACGATGCGGTCGTGGTTGTCGCCCACCGCCTGGTGGAAGTGGGAGGCGACGCCCACGGCGGCTAGGTGCTCGCCCAGCCAGGCCCCGTTGGTGTCGGCGATCTGGCCGAGCAGCAGCTCGGTACCGACCGCCACGACCTCGATCCTCATGCCACCCCGGTCTGTGCCACCCCGGTCTGTGCCACCCCGGTCTGTGCCACCCCGGTTTTCACGACTGTCCTCGGCCGCCAGCGACCGCCCGACGCGCCGCCCCGGCACGCCGCCCGTCGACGAGGTACTGAACGCCGGTCGTGACGGTCAGCAACGCCGCTGCCCAGATGGCGACGGTGAGCACGGTCCGGTGGGTAGCCACCGGCGGGATCAGGCAGAGGCCGATGGCAACATCCTGGAGGAGCGTCTTGACCTTGGCGCTTCGGCGGGCCGGGACCGACACTCCTTGGCGCCCGACCACGACGCGATAGGCGCTCATGGCGATCTCGCGCACGGCGATGACAGCGACTGCCGCCCACGGGACGAGGTGCTCGTCGGCGAGGGCGACGAGCGCACCGAGGACGACGACCTTGTCGGCGAGCGGGTCGAGGAACGCTCCTGACCGCGTCGCCCCCTGACGCCGAGCCACCCATCCGTCGATGCCGTCGGTCGACGAGAGGACGGCCCACAGGGCGAGCGTCCCCCAAGACGAGCCGTGCCAGACGATCAGGGCGACGAGGAGCGGGGTGACGGCGAGGCGCAGTGCCGTGATGCCGTTGGCCGGCGTGAGCACCGCCGAAGGTCCGAACGTCTGGACCCGCCGTTGCTCACCGGCTGCGGGCGGCACAGGCGTGGCCGCCGGCTGTGGCGGCGTCGCCGGCCGCTGCGCACCAGTGGCGGCCAGCGGACGGGGATCGCTCACCGGACGGCCCCGCACGAGACGAGCTCCGCCGAGAGATCGGGGCCCTCGGCCGCCACGACGGTGGCGCGCACGACGGTGCCCACCGCGGACGCGGCGCGAGTGCCGGGGACGTCGACCAGCTCGACCACCCCGTCGATCTCGGGTGCCTCACGGTACGTGCGTCCGCGGCCGGGCTCGTCGACCAGCACGTCCACCGTCGCACCGATCAACGCGTCGCGGCGTGTGGCCGTGATGGCATCCTGCAGTTCGGTGCACTCGTCGATACGCCGACGAGCCAGGTCCTCGGGGACCCTTCCGTCGAGCACGGCAGCGGGCGTGCCGTCCTCGGGGCTGAAGAGGAAGAAGCCGGCCCAGTCGAGCTGTGCTTCGGCCAGCCAGGCGAGCAGGCGGTCGTGGTCGTCCTCGGTCTCCCCGGGGTAGCCGACGATGAACGACGAGCGGAACGTGGCACCGGGTTCGCGCGAGCGGATGGAGGCGATGCGCTCCAGAAAGCGGTCCCCCTCACCCCACCGACGCATCCGATGCAGAAGCGGACGCGACACGTGCTGCAACGACAGGTCGAAGTACGGGACGCCGGTCGCCAGCACGGCGTCGACCAGCTCGTCGTCGAGCGACGACGGGTAGAGATAGAGCAGTCGCACCCGCGGGACTCGTTCGGCAACCCTGCCGACCAGGTCGACCAGCGGGCGGGTGGCGCCCTGCTCTGGGCGGGCGCCCCCGCTCGTGCGGTCCAGGCCGAAGGAGGCGAGGTCCTGCGCCACCAGGACGACCTCGCCGAGCGGGGTGGCGCCGGCGGCGAGCTGGTCGACCTCGGCAAGCACGGCTGCCG
>JAJYYT010000372.1 GCA_021800645.1 Actinomycetes bacterium | reverse complement strand
GTGGTCGGGTGCGGCCTCATGGGGTCGGGGATCGCGGAGGTGTGCTCGAGGGCTGGTCGATCGGTGACGGTGGTGGAGGTGGACGGGTCCGCGCTCGAGCGCGGCAGGCACCGGGTGGAGGGATCGCTCCTGCGTGCCCTCAGGGCCGGCAAGCTCACGGACGAGTCGCTCGCCGAGACGCTCGGGCGAATCGCCTTCACGACCGATTTCGGCGCGCTGGCCGACTGCCAGCTCGTCGTCGAGGCGGTCGTCGAGGCCGAGCCGGAGAAGGTACGCGTGTTCGAGACCCTCGACAAGGTCGTGGAGGCGCCGGATGCCCTCCTCACGTCGAACACGTCGTCGATCCCGATCATGAAGCTCGCCATGGCGACCCGCCGACCACAGCGGGTCGTCGGCCTGCACTTCTTCAATCCGGTGCCGGTCCTGCCGCTCGTCGAGGTCGTCGCTTCCCTGCTCAGCGACGAGGAGGCCGTCAACCTGGCGGAGCGGTTCGCCGTCGAGGCGCTCGGCAAGTGGACGATCCGGGCGAAGGACCGGGCCGGGTTCATCGTGAACGCCCTCCTGGTTCCCTACCTGCTGTCGGCGATCCGCATGATGGAATCGGGGTTTGCGACTCCCGAGGACATCGACGCAGGGATGGTGAAGGGTTGCGCGCACCCGATGGGGCCGCTCGCGCTCACCGACCTCATCGGGCTCGACACCACCATGGCCGTCGCCAACTCGCTCTACGAGGAGTTCAAGGAGCCGCTCTACGCTCCGCCACCCCTCCTCGCGCGCATGGTGGACGCCGGGCTGCTGGGCAAGAAGACCGGGCGCGGCTTCTACGACTACTCGGAGGCCGCCAAGCCCGCCGCCCGCTGACCGGGCGCTGCCGGCCCGGGCGGTGAGAGTCGCCGCCCGTCGGGAGTGGTGCCGGTCAGGGGGTTCGGTCCCGAAGCTCGAACCAGACTGCCTTGCCGCGCCTGTCGGGCCGGAGCTCGACCCCCCACGCGTCGGACAGCTCGCGGACGATCTGCAGGCCCCGGCCGTGGAGCTCGGTGGGCGAGGGTCTGCGAATCACCGGACGGCCAGGACCTTCGTCGGTCACGGTGACGCGCACCACGTCGGTGCCGTCGTCGATCGCCACCGTGAAGTCCTTCGCGCAGTGCGACACGGCGTTGGAAGCCAGCTCCGACACGACGAGCGCCGCGGCGTCGCAGAGGTCGCCGTGGTCGCCGGCGAGCATGGCCGCGACGAAGCGGCGAGCCCGCGCGACCGAGGCGGGCACCCCGGCGAAGCTGGCTGCGAGCGTTGCCGTGCTCAAGGCTCCAGCCTCAGCACGCCGGACAGCCCGGTCGCCTCGATCACGCGGCGGGTCATCGGTGAACCGGCACGGAGCACGATGTCGTCGCACTGCCCGGCGGCCCACAGCATGAGGGCGATCCCCGAGCTGTCCATGAAGCGGAGCCCCGCGAGATCGAACACCAGGCGCGGCACCCGCTCGACCAGCGACGGCGCGAGCGCATCACGCACAGCGTCGGCGTCCGAGATGTCGAGCTCGCCGGTGAGGACGACCACCAGAGCCTCGGCGTCGTGGAGGAGCGAGACGGTCACGAGGCCGAGGTCTAGCTCATCCATCGCAGCTCCAGGGGGGCACCGCCGGCGCCCGGTCCCGCCCGCGGACGGCGTCGACCGGTTGCGGGGCAAGGATCCATCCGCGGATCCCTCGGCTCGTGGCTCGTGAGGTCGGGCGTGTGCCGGATGGGGCAGACACTAGCCACCACGGTGCGACCCCAGCTGCGAACCAGCTTCCCCCCGGCTCGATCCGGCTCCGACCCAGGCCGCGATCCGGCTCCGACCCAGGCCGCGATCCGGCTCCGCCGCCGGGTGCAAGGGGGTCGCGGTGCCGGCACGTACGGAGGCTCCGGTAGCGTCGACGGACGTGCCGGACGTGCCGAGCGTGCTGAGCGTGGACCCCCCCCGGGCAGCGATCGCGTACTACTCGATGGAGGTGGCGCTCACCGACGACCTGCCCACCTTCAGTGGCGGGCTCGGCGTGCTGGCCGGCGACCACCTCCGGGCCGCTGCGGACCGCGGGCTGCCGATGGTGGGGGTCACCCTGCTCTACAGGCACGGGTTCTTCCGCCAATCCGTCGTCGGCGGCATCCAGCGCGAGCAACCGGTCGCCTGGTCGCCGGCCGCGCACCTCGAGGAGATCCCCATCCGCGTGCCGGTCGCCGTGTGCGGCCGCCCGGTGGTGCTGCGGACGTGGCGCGCCGTCGTCGACGGCGTCGGCGGCCACCGGGTGCCGGTGCTCCTGCTCGACACCGATCTCGAGGAGAACGCCCCCGAGGATCGCCCCATCACCGACAGGCTCTACCCGAGCGACCCCTACGACCGGCTCCGCCAGGAGGCGGTGCTCGGGCTGGGGGGTCCTCGCGTGCTCGAAGCTGTCGGGTACCAGTCGATCCGCCTCCACCATCTCAACGAGGGGCACGGCGCGCTCGTGCCCGTCGGGCTCCTGGCCCGGCGGCTGGCCGCCGCCGATCCTGCCGGCATGGTCGGGTGGGGCCTGGCCGGCGTGGCCCGGTCGGAGGTCGAGGCGGTCCGCCGCCAGTGCGTCTTCACCACCCACACCCCCGTCCCGGCCGGTCACGACCGCTTCGCGCCCGAGGTCGCCAGAGCCGTCCTCGGCGACGCGCTCGTCGATGCGCTCGGGGCACTCGATTGCCTCGAGCGCGACGGTGCCCTGAACATGACCGTCCTCGGCATGCGGTGCGCGGGGTTCGTCAACGGCGTGTCGCTCCGGCACCGCGACGTGTCGAGGGCGATGTTCCCCGGCGAGGACATCCGTGCCATCACCAATGGGGTGCACACGGCCACGTGGGCGGGGCCGTCGACGGCCGCCGTGTTCGACCGCCATCTCCCCGGCTGGCGACGTGACAGCCAGCAGCTGCGCTATGCGGTGACCATCCCCCTCGACGAGCTGCGAGCGGCCCACGCCGAGAGCAAGCGCATCCTCTGCGCGGAGGTCCGGCGCCGGGCGGGCGTCGCGATGCTGCCCGGCGTCCTCACGATCGGGGTCGCGCGGCGCTTCGCCGCCTACAAGCGCAACGACCTCGTGCTCTCGGACCTCGACCGCCTCGCCGCCGCTGCCGACATCGGACCGATCCAGATCGTGCTCAGCGGCAAGGCGCACCCGGGC
>JAJYYT010000371.1 GCA_021800645.1 Actinomycetes bacterium | reverse complement strand
ACCTCCGCCTCGATCACCCGCCAGAGCAGCGAGTACTGGGGCTGGTTCGAGACCAGCCGGTCGAAGCCCATGTCGTCGGCGATCTGGAGCGCCGACTCGATCTGCTCCGCGGTCCACTCCGACACGCCGACATAGAGCACCTTGACTTGGCGCACCAGGTCGTCGAAGGCGCGCAGCGTCTCTTCGAGCGGGGTCTCGAAGTCGTAGCGGTGGGCCTGGTACAAGTCGACGTAGTCCGTCTGGAGCCGACGAAGCGACGCGTGGACCGACTCCATGACGTGCTTGCGGGCGAGCCCGCGATCGTTCGGGCCGGGGCCCGTCGGCCAGTACACCTTCGTGAAGATCTCGAGGGACTCGCGCCGCACGCCCCTGAGCGCACGGCCGAGAACCTCTTCTGCAGCACCCTGCGCGTAGGCGTCCGCGGTGTCGAAGGTCGTGATGCCGAGGTCGAGCGCCTTGTGCACGCACGCCCTGGCCTCGTCCTCCTCGACCTGGCCGCCATGGGTGATCCAGTTGCCGAGCGCCAGCGCGGAGACGACGAGCCCGCTGCGTCCAAGGTGTCGGTATTCCACGAGCGCCGAGCGTAACCGGCACCTCCCTGCCCTGCGGCGGGTGCCCGGCGCAGGGCGGGACGCGTGCATACTCGTGCCGTGGCCGAGGACCCGGACGACCCGGACGAGCCGGAAGGCGAGGACGAGCCGGACGAGCCGGACGATGAAGAGGTCGCAGGGGCAAGGGACGGCTCCAGGTCGGTCCTGCGGGTGTCTCGCTCGCTCGCGATCCCCCTCGACGAGATCACCTGGCGGGCGACCACCCCGGGCGGCCCGGGAGGACAGCACGCGAACCGGACGGCGAGCAGGGTCGAGGTCCGCTTCGACGTGGAGCGCTCGGCGTCGCTCGGGCCCCGCCAACGGGCGCTCCTTCTCGAGCGTCTGGGCCCGGTCGTCACCGCGACCGCGGGCGACGAGCGCTCTCAGGCGCGCAACCGCCAGCTCGCGCTCGACCGTCTTGCCGAACGGCTCGCGGCCGGTCTTCGGGTGCCGCGCCGGCGCCGACCGACCTCGCCGAGCGCTGCGGCTCGCGCGCGACGGCTCGAGGACAAGCGGCGCAGGTCCGTCACGAAGGAGGGACGTCGCGTTCAGCCCGACGACGAGTGAGGCCCGGGCTTCTCACCAGCTGCCGAGGACACGCTGTGCCCTGGAGATCGCCGCGCGGACGACCTCGTCGGAGCCGGGTGCCGTGTCCTCGCGCACGCCCACGATCGGGGTGATCGAGGCGTAGCCCGCCGCGATCAGCGCGGCGTCGTCCTGGGGGTCCTCGGACTCCTCGATGCGGCCCAGCGTCGGGATCGCGGTCCCGAGCGTGAGACGGACCTCGCCTTCGTCCGGGCTCCCGCCCTGGGCCGGACCTCCGGCGCCGGGGCGGGAGCCATCGGCGGCCCGCTTCACGATCCCCGAGGTGCTGATGCGAGCCCGCCGCACGCCGCGAAGCTCCTCCATCGGCACCGAGGGCACGTTCAGGTTCAGCACCGTCCTCGGCGGCGCTGCGCAGAGGTCGGGCAGGAGCGCGACGGCGATCCTCGACGCGGTCGACCACTGCTCGGGCGGAGAGCCGGCCCGAAGCGACACCGCGATGCCGCGCAGACCGAGCTGAGCGCCGGTGAGCGTCGCGCCGACGGTGCCCGAGTGGAGGACCGACCGCCCGACGTTCACGCCGAGGTTGATCCCGGAGACCACGACGTCGGGGCGGGGGCCGAAGCCCCCGAGCGTGCCGACGAGCACCGCGAGCGCCGGTGAGGCGTCCACGCCGTAGGTGGGGACCTCCTCGGCACCTTCGATCCGGGAGCGCCGGTAGGAGATGGCCTCGCGTTCGTAGACCGTGCCGACCGCAGCGGACGCGCCGCTGTGGTTGGCAAGTGGCGCGATGACGACCACCTCGTGGTGCTCCTCTTGGTCCTCGACCCATCTGGCGATCGCACGGGTGATCTCCGCGAGCCCGGGCGCATGCACGCCGTCGTCGTTCGTGACCAGGATCCGCACTCGCCAGTACGATACCCGCCGACCTGCAGCACCCCCGGGAGGACCTCCATGCCACAGCGCGCTTCGCCCATCTCGCCGACGGGGCGCCAGTGGGTGATCGCCCACGGTCACCAAGAAGCGGTCGTCACCGAGGTCGGTGCGACCCTTCGGAGCTACACGCTCGGAGGAGACGACGTCGTGGACGGGTTCGGGCCGGCCGAATGGAGCCACGCAGGACGTGGCCAGGTGCTCGCCCCCTGGCCCAACCGCCTCGGGGACGGCAGGTACGAATGGAGAGGCGTGCAGGCCCAGGCACCGCTCGACGAGCCCGCTCTGGGCAACGCGATCCACGGGCTGGTTCGCTGGCTCCCCTGGCGTCTCGAGGCCGGCGCCCAGAACGTGGTCGCGCTGGGGTGCACCATCTGGCCGACTCCCGCCTACCCCTGGTCGGTGCAGCTGCGCTGCGAGTACCGGCTCCGGCGCGACGGTCTTGTGGTCTCGACCCGGGCTACCTGTGCAGGGGACGCGGCGGCGCCCTTCGGGGTGGGGTTCCATCCGTACCTGCGCGCGGGGACCGAGCGGATCGACGACGCCGCGCTCGTCCTGCCCGCAGGGCGCCGCCTGGCCCTCGACGCGCGCAGCTTGCCGACCGGGGAGGTCCTGAGCGTGGAGGGGACCGAGCTGGACTTCACCGCGGGGAGGCTCATCGGAACGACGCAGCTCGATACGGCCTTTACCGACCTGCATCGGGGAGCCGATGGCATCGCACGGGCCAGCCTCGGGGACCCTGTGAGCGGCCGGGGGGTCGAGCTGTGGATGGACGAGGGCTTCCGCTACCTCATGTGCTTCACCGCGGACACGGTCGAGCCCGAGCGACGGCGGCGCGCGGTCGCCATCGAGCCGATGACCTGCCCGCCCGACGCGTTCCGCTCCGGCACGGACCTCATCGTGCTCGAGCCCGGCGAGACCTGGGAGGGGAGCTGGGGATTGCGACCGCACTGAGGGTGCACGCCGGTCCGCCTCTGCGTGCTCTTCGTGCGCCGGGGGCGGCTCAGGGTTGCAGCGTCCAACGCAGCGCGCCGCAGAAGGCTCGCGCGCAGGGGGCGACCATCACGTCGTCGACGAGGGGCGGCGCGGGGATCCTGAGCTCTCTGCGGGCCCAACGCGGC